>DTUW01000136.1 GCA_012963895.1 Campylobacterales bacterium
TGGTCTCATCTCCTTGAAGGTTGTGATGAGGTGTCCAAATAGTCGTTTTTCTACCTAAGACCCAATCATAATTAGGCTCATTCTCTTTCGACGATTTTGAATTGATAGAAAAAAAGAAGCGACTCCCTTTACCTAATTGACTCTCTACTTGTAATTTACTACCCATAAGCTCTACAAAACTTTTACTAATAGAGAGTCCTAAGCCTGTTCCTCCAAACTTTCTGGTAGTAGATTCATCAGCTTGACTAAATGGATTGAATATCTTATGTTGCTGTTCAGGAGAGATACCTATTCCAGTATCTCGAACAGAAAAATTTAGAGAGATGGTGGAGTCGTCTATTCTTGAAAAATCTATCTCCACCTCAATTTTTCCACCCTCAGGGGTAAATTTCACTGCATTACCTATAAGATTTGATATGACCTGTTTCAATCTCAAAGGGTCTAAATAGATTTTTTGGGGCAGATATGGGTCGATATAGAGAATATAGCTAATATTTTTCTCAACCATTCGAGCATTAAAGAGAGAGAGGGTAGGCTCCAATTCAGCTACTGGGTTGAAGTGGAGATATTCTAAACTCATGTTTCCACTTTCAACTTTGGAGAAGTCTAGTATATCGTTGATAATACCAAGCAGGGTTTTACTGCTTTTAGTAATGGTATCTATATATCTTCTCTGTTCAGGGGTAAGGTCAGTTTTGCTAAGAAGTTCAGCAAACCCAATAATACCATTTAGAGGGGTTCTAATCTCATGAGACATATTGGCTAGAAATCTACTTTTTGCCTCTGTTCCAGCCTTTGCTTTTTGGAGAGCCATCTCCAAATCGGTAATATCGTGGAGGGTCATAATATATAGCTCTTTGTTTTTGAGTTGATACTTTCTCATACGACTTGGAGAGGCATTTATCTTATCTACTTTGATTGAAAAATAGGTAATCTTGTTGTTTTTATCGATAAATTTCGCTTTGTATGGAGTATTTTGATTGTGATATATATCTTCTATCCAGTCAATAGCACAGCTATACATCATGTCCTCTTCTGGAACAAACATATCCCCAACACATTTGAAATATTTTTTAAATTCATCTATCGATTTGAAATCTACATACTCGTAGAATTTCTGATTTACATCTAATAGCCCCTGCTCCTCGTTGGTTAGGATAATAATACTATCTTGGTGGTTGATAACTTTTCGAATAAATCTCTGTTCGCTATTTAGCTCTCTCTCTTTCTTTATCCTCTTAGTAATATCTTTTCTTAGAGATATATACTCTTTTACATTTCCCTCTCTATCCAATATAGGAATTATCATCGACTCCACAAAATAGACCTTTCCATCTTTGGATAGGTTTTTTACAACCCCTTTCCAGACCTCCTTTTTCTCCTTTATCCTATTCCACATGGTTCGAAAAAAGCTCTTGGATACATCGGGGTGGCGAACGATATTGTGGGGCTTACCTAATAGCTCCTCCCTTGAATATCCACTAATTTTGACAAATCCATCATTTACATAGGTAATAATTCCGTTGGGGTCTGTTTTGGTAATAATGAGAAACTCATCTATTAGCCTCTCTTTCTCTTTTAGAATTCTGTTCTCTTCTAAAATTTCCTCTATCTCTCTATCGCTATACCTTCTCATCTCCAACCTCTCTTTTGCAATCTCTATTTTCTATCTCTATCCATTCACCTTGAATCTCTTCACCACTTTGGATATAGATAGGTAGATAGTATTGGTCGTATCCTTTGTAATATCCTTTTTCTTTGGTCTCTATCAAAACTTGCAAAGGTTGAGAAATATTTTTTATAAATTCTCTTCTCTTAGATTTTACTATTTCATCTACTATCTTATATCTCTTTTGAGCTACTGCTCCATTTATGGGTTTCATCTTTGATGAGGTAGTCCCTTCTCTTGGACTATATCTAAATAGATGTATATGAGTTAGGGGATACTTTTCCAAATTTGCAATAGCTGAATTGAATATCTCTTCACTCTCGCCCGGGTGTCCAACTATAAAATCGGTTCCCAATGCATATCCCAAATTGGAAAGGTAGTGGAACAGCTCTATATCCCTCTCTACCCTATTTCTCCTATTCATTATCTTCAACATTCTATTATCTGAATATTGGATAGCGATATGGAGATAGCGACCTAGCCAACTCTCTTGAAGTATCTCCCGAAACTCTTCACCAATTTGGCTCGGCTCAACACTCCCCAATCTGATTCGTCGAACCCCTCGAATTTGCGAAATCTTTTTTAGAAGTCTTGCCAAATCGTTTCTACCATCTCCATAACTACCTATATTGGTTCCAGTTAGGATAAATTCCCCAAATCCATTAGAGGCGAGTCGGCGAATCTGTTCCAATATTCTATTTTCGTCGTAGCTTCTGGAACGACCTCGAACTGATGGGATAATGCAGTAGCTACAACTAAAATTGCACCCCTCTTGAATTTTGATAAAAGCTCTACTTTTGCCTATAAAACTATCTACTATTTTGGAATCTAAGTGGTTCAAATCTCCTACTACAAATCTTCTATTTGGAGATTTGAGAAACTCCTCTATCTTCTCCTTTTCAGAGTGTCCAAAACCGGTAAAAATCTGTTCTTTTTCAAATAGCCTTTTTCCCTGTGTTGAGATACCGCAACCGGTAAATAGTATCTTTTTGTCTGGATAGAGTCTCGAAACTCTATGGACAAACTGCCTAGCATTGGTATCGGCTGAATTGGTAACGGTGCAGGAATTTACTACTATATAGTCGCTCTCTTCTAGTGTGTCTGTAACTTCGAAATTTTTCAGAGAATTTATCATCACTTGGGTATCAAATATATTGGTTCTACACCCAAAAGTTTTAAAAAAAACCTTTTTCATCTCTTCTCACTCTTGCAATATCTACATTTTAGAATATCTACAAGAGATTATAATTCAATTTCGAAATTCTAAAATTACTGGAAAAAATAGATGTGTGGAATAGTTGGATATTTAGGAGAGAAAGATAGTAAGCAAATTCTATTAGATGGACTCAAAGAGCTGGAATATCGAGGATACGATTCAGCAGGAATTACAATCCTCCAAAATGGAAATTTTTCTATATATAAATCTGTTGGAAAGCTTCACAACCTCATCGAAAAAAGTAGAGATTTTAAAGTAGATGGCTTCTCTGTTGGAATTGGACACACTCGCTGGGCGACCCACGGAAAGCCGACCGAAACAAATGCCCACCCTCATACTGGTGAAATGGTTCATGTGGTTCATAATGGAATAATTGAGAACTATCAAGAACTAAAAAAGGAGCTATTAGAGAAGGGATATAGCTTTTATAGCCAAACTGATACAGAGGTGATAGTCCATCTTTTTGAAGAAAATAGCAAATATTGCAAATCCTATTTAGAGAGTTTCCAAAAAACAATATCCCAACTTCATGGGGCTTATGCTCTGTTGTTATTGAATAGAGATGAATCGAATAGGATATATTTTGCGAAAGAGGGTAGCCCCCTTATTATTGGAACAGATACCGAAACAGGAGAGCAGTTTTTCGCCTCTTCTGATGCTCCACTGATTGGATATGTCGATTCAGTTATCTACCTTCAAGATGGAGAGTGGGGATATGTTGAGCAGGGTAAGATATATCTATATGACAAAGATGGCAAAGAGGTAGAACCCAAATTCTCTCCTCTATCCAAAGATAGAGCATCTGCCCAAAAAGATGGATATAGATACTTTATGGAGAAGGAGATATATGAACAATCCCAAGTTATTTCAGATACTCTCATGGGTAGAGTTGTAGATAGTGGGATAGAGTTCGACGAAATAGAGCCTTCTCTATTTGATGGTATCGATGAGGTGAAACTTTGTGGTTGTGGAACTAGTTACCATACCGCCTTAGCATCTATGTATCTTTTTGAGCGAATAGCAAAAATTAGGGTATCTGTCGAGTTTGGTAGTGAGTTTCGATATAGAGAGCCTCTATTGACTAAAAATATCCTATTTATTCCAATTAGTCAGAGTGGAGAGACGGCGGACACCTTAGCATCTCTCAAAATGGCAAAGGAGGCGGGGCTAAAAACCCTCGCAGTCTGCAATGTGGATAATAGTTCGATAGTGAGACTTTCAGATAAAGCTATTTTGACAAGGGCGGGAATTGAAAAGGGGGTAGCTTCAACTAAGGCATTTGCTACTCAAATGGTAGTCCTCTATATGTTAGCTCTCTATATAGCTCAAATTAGGAATAATATATCACAAGAGGAGTTGGATAACCATCTCCATATCTTACGAGAAATTCCAAATGCTACTATTGTTCAACCTAGATTACATGAAAAGATAAAACGACTTAGTAAAAGGTATCTTCACGGGCATGGCTTCTTTTTTATCGGTCGAGATATTTTCTATCCTCTTGCACTTGAAGGGGCTTTAAAATTGAAAGAGATTTCATATCTCCATGCAGAAGGGTATCCGGCGGGAGAGATGAAGCACGGACCTATTGCCCTTGCCGACCCCGAACTATTTACCATCGCTCTACTCCCTGAAAATGTTCTATATGAGAAGACGAAAAGCAATATAGAGGAGCTAGGAGCGAGGGACTCTACTATTTGTGTGATTAGTCCTAAGCCGTTTGAGTTGGCTGATGACTTTATCCAAACTTCACACCACAAACACTATATATTAGAATTTTTTGAAATGATGGTAGTTGTTCAACTGCTATCTATGGAGGTAGCTATCAGATTGGGAAATGATGTAGATATGCCTAGAAATTTAGCTAAGAGTGTAACAGTAGAGTAGAGG
>DTUW01000137.1:0-2946 GCA_012963895.1 Campylobacterales bacterium
TGGTTCAGGATTGGAAAATAGAAAAATCTATCTTTTTAGTCCAGACCGACACAACCGCAGGGTTTCTATCCAAAGATAGAGAACTATTAGCTAAGAGGAAAAAGAGAAATCCTAGAAAAAAGTTTCTCCAAGTTACCTCATCTCTCAAATATGCTAAGTCGATGGGTCGAGTTCCAAAGGAGCAACGGAGATATTTTCGATATTCTAAAAAGAGGAGTTTCATATTTCGCAATGGTCTATCTGTTCGAGTTGTAAAGGAGGGCGAACATTTCCACTTTTTGAATCGGTATGGGGCTTTTTTCTCATCATCGGCAAACCTATCGGGTGAAAAGTTCCAGCGAGATTTGGCTATCAGATTAGCTGATATTGTGGTTGAAGATAATCGAGGGTTTTTCGAAGCTTCACCCTCGCAAATAGTGAAATTGGGAAAAAAGAGGATAAAGAGATTGAGATAAAATTCCAGTTACTCAAAAAATATATAAGGCTGTCTAATTGAGAATTGCTATTCTATTGCTATTAGTCTCTATATCTCTTTTCTCCTCCTATTTTGTTTCTGATATAAAATTCAAAGGACTATATCACTTATCAGCAGATAGTGCATTGGAAATCCTCCCTTTTCAAAAAGGGGAATATGTTTCAGATAGAGAGATAGATAGAGCGATTAAGAAATTTTTTGAACAGAACTACTTTGAGGATATTTGGGTTGATTACGATGAGGTTGAGCAGATATTAGTTTTCAATTTCAAAGAGAAATCGACAATCTCAAAAATATCCCTTGAAGGCTTTATGGATACAGATGAAGAGATGCAGGAGAAGCTATTAGGAATTAAAAAAGGTTCATTTCTCGACAAGTCAAAGATAGAAGAGACCAAAAATAGAATTTTAGAAGCTATGAGATATAGAGGAACGATAGATAATGTTGTAGAAGTCCGAAAGACAGAATTAGAAAATGGAACAACTCAATTGGAATTTATCGCAAGAGAAGGAGAAAATATAGTAATTACAGATTTGAGATTGGACGGAGCGAAATCTCTTCCGTTTGAAGAGATTGAGGATAAGATGTCCAATCGTGAAAAAGATGGAATGGGTTGGCTTTGGGGTCGAAATGATGGCGAAATGAAAATACGAGAGTTGGAACTGGATAAAATGAAGATAAGAGATTTCTATATGGAAAATGGATATTTAGATGTAGTAGTATCCGACCCATTGGCTGATATAGACTTCAATAGATATACCAGCCGACTTACTTACCATATTCAAGAGGGTAAGCCCTACGATATTTCAAGTGTAAATATACAAATCGATAGAGACCTATTCGATATAAACCAGACAATAGAAAGCCTTTCCCTACATAGCGGAGATAGATTCAACATTGTGAAATTTAGAAAAGATATGAAATATCTAAAAAATCTAGTGGCTGATGAAGGGTATCCCTATGTCCAGATAGAGCCGGATTTGGAGAAGAGTTCCAAAACTCACAAGGTAGATATTACCTACAAAATTCGAACAGGTAAAAAAGTCAAAATTAGAGATGTCCTAATTTCAGGAAATAGAGCCACTCTGGATAGAGTGGTTCGGCGAGAGATATATATAGCCCCTGGCGACTATTACAGCCTTACCGATATTAGAGATTCAAAGAACAACCTTAAAAGATTGGGATACTTTGAGAATGTAGAGATAGAGGAGAAACCCGTTTCAGATAGTGAAATGGATTTAATTGTGAAGGTTGAAGAGGGTAGAACTGGAATGATACAGGTTGGAGGAGGATATAGCACCTATCTAGGTTTTACTTTCGATGCTGGAATAAATGATAACAATGTTTTTGGAAGTGGAATAAATTTAGGCTTCTCTTTCCAATACTCCAAAATATCTACCAACTATTCTGTAACCCTTACCAATCCAAGATTGAACGATTCGCTATATAGTGGTAGCTTCTCTATTCACCATAGCAAATTGGAGAGAACGGGATATACATCGAAAGATAGCGGGTTTGGGGTCTCCATCGGTAGAAAATGGACTAGGAATTTTCGGACATCTCTCGGATATAGTTATAACGATGTCAAATATACCAATATAGACCCAGATTTTCGATATTACGACGATTTAGAGCCATATATCAAGAGTTCTATATCTCTATCTGGAACTTACAATACTACTGATGATTACTTTGTTCCGAGAGAGGGGGTAATCCTTTCAGATACAATAGAGTATGCTGGATTGGGTGGAGATGCTGAATTTACAAAAAATAGTCTTTCGTTTTATGGCTTTCTCGGACTGCTCGACTATATAGATTACGACCTCATCTTGCGATTGAAATCCAAAATCAGGGGAATAAAAGATAATGGATTTGTTCCCCGAAATGAATCGATATACATGGGAGGGGTTGGAAGTGTTAGAGGATATAACTATTATGCTTTTCCAAATGATGGAACATCAGCCTATACAAGTTGGACAAGTAGCATTGAGGCAAGTATCCCTATCTCCCAAAGTGCAAAATTGAGGCTAACTGGATTTGTAGATTATGGCTATCTTGGGATAGATGGGTTTGATGGGGTGTCTATCGATAGCGATATAGAGCGAGGAGGTTATGGAGTGGTTCTGGAATGGATTTCTCCAATCGCACCGATACAATTTATCTTTTCAAGACCATTGAACGATAAGCCGGGAGACAGCACCTCTCGATTTGAATTTACAATGGGTAGAAGATTTTAGGAGTTCTTATGGATAGTAGCCAACTTATTGAAAAACTCAAAAGAGATAAACAAATTCGAATTATCGAAGATGAATTAGATGTAAATTTGGAAATTCCCCATGTTGCATATGTGGAGATAAAAAAGGACAATCCAAAAGTTTTGCTATTTACCAATCCAGTAGATAGAGAACGAGGAGAGAAATATAGTCGAGCAGTCCGAGAAAGCCATAAAAAGAGAGGCTATTTTTTGTAAA
>DTUW01000137.1:2956-4763 GCA_012963895.1 Campylobacterales bacterium
AGCAGGGAGAGAAATATAGTATCCCTGTTCTTATGAATCTCTTTTCATCTTATAAACTTACAGAAGAGTATCTAACTCGTCCGGTTCAAGAGATAGCCGATGAGGTGGATAGACTTCTCAAAATGAAACCGCCTACCTCTCTTTTTGGAAAGATAGAACAATTTAGCCATCTCTTTTCTCTTAGAAATATATTCCCTAAGAGAAGAGAGGGAGGAATTGAGAAGACACATGAAAAATTTCCTCTAAATCTCCATAAATTGCCTATCTTGAAAACTTGGTCAAAAGATGGCGGAAAATTTATCACAATGGGACAAGTCTATACCCACTCTCTCGATGGTTCGGTATCTAATGTTGGAATGTATCGCCTCCAAGTCCATGACGAAACTCATTTAGGTATGCATTGGCAAATCCACAAAGATAGCACTATCTTTTTTAACCAATACAGAGAAGCAAATAGACCTATGCCGGTTACAATTGCTATTGGAGGAGACCCTCTAAATACTTGGGTTGCTACCGCTCCGCTCCCTCACGGAATAAATGAGATGTTGCTATATGGTTTTGTGAAAAAGGAGGGGGCTAAGCTGATTCGGGTAAATTCCAACTATGTTCCAGAAGATAGCGATATTATTATTGAAGGTCTTGTAGATGCATCTAAGATGAAGCTTGAAGGTCCTTTTGGCGACCATACCGGATATTACACCCTTGAAGAGGAGTATCCAGTTTTAGAAGTCAAATCTATCTGGGTAAAAAAGAGAAATCCTATCTTTTATGCAACCGTTGTTGGAAAGCCTCCATTAGAAGATAAATACATGGGTTGGGCTACTGAAAGAATATTTTTACCTCTGTTAAAAACTACCGCCCCCGATTTGATAGATTACTACATGCCTGAAAATGGAGTATTCCACAACCTCATCATTGCAAAAATGAAGGTTCGATATAGAGGACACCCTCAGCAATTTATCCACCTCTTTTGGGGGGTCGGTCAAATGAGTTTTGTAAAACATGCCATCTTTGTAGATGAGAAAGCTCCTCAACTCGATGATATTAGTAAAATAGTTCCATATATTCTAAATCGATTTAGTTACAAAGATATACTTATTTCCAAAGGCTCATTAGATGCATTAGACCATTCTTCACCAGACTATCTTATAGGTGGAAAGGTTGGAATAGATGCTACGGGCGATGAGGTGAAATTACCTAAATTGAAGATAGTCGATGATGAGTATCTTTTATCCAGATTTAGAATTCAATGTAGTCAATGCGGGATTGAAATAGTAGGGGTTCGGCAATATTGGACTGATACCCAAAATCCAATAGCGGTTATAGCTGTTGATAAAAAAGGGAAATCACTTACTGATAAACTACCTATTTTCGAACTTCTTCGCAACTATTGCAGGATAGTGGTATTAGTTGATAGCGATAGTAACGATTTGGATAATCCATATATGTTGGTTTGGAGAGTTGTAAATAATATAGATGGTATTCGAGATATCTATATAGACCACGATTTCTATGCAATAGATGGGACTAATAAGATATTTGGAGTTGATGAGATAAATCACCAATGGCCTGATGATGTGGTGTGTGATAAAGAGATATTGGAGAGTTTGAGAGAGAGAGGAATTATCAATCTAGATAGTAGTTTTATTCGAAAATTCCAACTATTGTAATTTTCTACTCTCTCCCAATAGTTTTCGAATACCTTTCAAGGAGCAACCGATAAATTTCG
This sequence comes from Campylobacterales bacterium, assembly GCA_012963895.1. Lineage (GTDB taxonomy): Bacteria > Campylobacterota > Campylobacteria > Campylobacterales > Thiovulaceae > UWMA-0117. The sequence goes on from DTUW01000137.1 coordinate 4,686, forward strand.
CCAGTTCGTTTTTCGTCCATCTTTTCCCGCTCTCCAATAGCTCCTCCAATCTCTGTTGCTGAATTTCTTTCGGAATTC
>DTUW01000138.1 GCA_012963895.1 Campylobacterales bacterium
TTTGAATAACTACATTATCCGAGCGACTATATACGACATGTCCGATAACCTCAATCTCTTTCACATTATAAAAAGCTAAATCACTCTTTAAATTTTCTATATAGTTACTGTTCTGATATTTTAACTCAACATTTTTTATGAGATACCTACCGTCTGAAAATACCTTCCCAACAGAACCGGAAATAATGGTTTCTATCTGATAGTTAGAATTAATATCTATTAGTTCGAAGTTTGCAAATAGTATCTTAGGCAAGTCTGTGGATTTAGAGCCGTTCGATATCTTTCCCCCAATTGGACGAATGGTAATAAAAATTATCAAATTTATAGCAAATATGGCTACTGCAAACAGTCGGAGCGACACACTCTAAATATTCCCTTTTGTAGATGGAAAAACTCCCCTTCCATTTGGAGCTAATGCTCTTCTTAGAGCTACCGCAAAGGCTTTGAAACCACCTTCAATAATATGGTGGCGATTCTTTCCTCGAATAGTAGAGAGGTGGAGCGATATTTTTGAATTGAAGACAACAGCCCTGAAAAACTCTTCTACTAGTTCCACATCAAAAGAACCAACTTTTCCATCTATCGGCATATCAAAATAGAGATATGGTCGATTGGATATATCCAAATCGCAACTAATTAGAGCCTCGTCCATTACTATATTTGCACTACCAAATCTCTCTATATCTCCAACCGGATAGATAGCCTTATGGAGAGCCTGTCCCAATACTATTCCTGTATCTTCAACCGTATGGTGGTCATCTACATGGGTATCTCCAATAGCTCTAATTTCTAAATCTATAAAGCTATGCTTAGAAAAGCCTTCTAACATATGGTTAAAGAAGCCTATTCCTGTATCGATGAGGTAGTTACCTGAACCATTTAAAGAGAGTTTTATGTCTATCTTTGTCTCTTTTGTCTCTCGTGAAATCTCAACCATTACTGTTCTACCTTTTCATCTCGAATTACTAAAAAGGAGCTTGGGAAATATTTTTTCTCATCGTTAAACTTTCGAGCCTCTTGAATATCTTTAAATCCCTCTACCCAAATTCTATATAGCCCCATTTCGTATCTAATTTGTAGAGATAGTCCATCTGGCAATATATCTTTCTTTTGAATAATGAAATTCTCGGCTCTATCTTGGTTTTTGAATGAGGCTACTTGGACATAATGTTTTTTCACATATCTACTCGGCTTAGGTTTAGGGGTAATTACTAAATTGGTTACCTCTTCAACCTCATCATCTTCTATTTTGGAGCTACTAGATTTGGAGCTATTGGAATCGGTGGAATTGGTTTCAGTAGAGCTATTGGTATCTTGAAGATTTCTATTATTCAGAAAATTACTATTGGAGATATTCTCCTCAACTACTTCTAAGACCTCTACATCGGCAGAGTTGGAGATATTACTCTCTTTTTTATTAGATGGAGAGACAATGGATTCAATGATATTCTCTTCTTTTTTAGCACTAAATATAGGGTTTTCAATAATTTCAGTTCCCTGAAAGGTGCCTTGAACTATCGGAACTATTTTGGCAATTGTAGTTTTAGAGCTGTTTTTTTCCTCTGATGTCTCAACTTGTTTAGTTTGTTTTTCTTCTTTCTCTTTGTTCTCTTTTTTCTCTTCATTCTGTAATTTAGCTAATATCTTTTGGTCAATATGACCATCATATCCAAGAATGATAATCTCAGCCTTTGCAATTCCTCTATCAATAATACCTATCTCTTGTCCAGCCCTTTTAGAGAGGAGCAGTTCTCTATTTTTTGTGAAAGGACCTCTATCATTTACCCTAACGATAGTAGATTTACCATTATCCAAATTTTTCACATATAGCATAGTGTTCATTGGTAGAGTTTTATGGGCTGCTGTTGGGTCATACATATTGAATGGTTCTCCACTTGCTGTCAATTTACCTTGAAACTCTTTTCCATACCAACTCACGATACCAACTATTTTTTTACCTACTATATCCCGTTTGGGGTAATACCACTTACCATACATTTTATAAGGTTTCATCAAATTGGAGCTTTTTACTTCTCTTTTCTTAGAAACCTCATCACCACAACCAAAAAATAGTAATCCTACTATCAAAGTTGGAAAAATTACTCTATTTGACAATGAGACTATCTCCTATATAGATATTTGGACTTTCTAATCCATTCTTTTCCATCAGGCTCTCTATATCAGTTTTAAAAAGCTTTGCAATAGAATAGAGAGTATCACCTTTTTTCACTTTGTAAATTTTACTATAATGAGCATCTTGTGGAATATTTGAAATCACAGGCTCTTTTTTTGGAGGTTCTGGATTGTAAAGAATAGGGATTTTCAATTTTTGTCCTATATATAATTTATTATTCTGAATATGGTTTATCTTTGCAATGCTTTCATGGTCACAGTTATATCTCTTTCCAATATTGTATAGGGTATCTCCTTTCTGAACAACATATTCAAACTCCCCTCTAAATATTCTTCTGCTTTTATATTTAGATTTAAAATCGGCTAATTTGAAATAGGGAATATAGATTTTATATTTTTTATTATCTGGGGGAGTAACTCCATAAACAATATGAGCATTTAGCCTCTCCAACTCCTTCACATCCATACCAATATCTTTTGCCACATTCTCTAACTTTTCACCTCCTCCAATATAGACAGTTGCGATAGAAAAGGTATTCCCTGTATTTAGAATATACGATTTTTGAGAGTTGAAGATACTATCACTACCCTCCAAAAGGGCGAGGGCTAGGATTTTTCGGATATATATCCGACTCTCTTTTGGAAGATACTTTTTTTCAGGGTCTATCAGAACCTCCAACCTATCAGTTCCAGCCTTTGCTATTGCATTCCGCAATGTCCCTTTTCCACAATTATAAGCTATCGCTGCTAAATACCACTTTCCAAATAGCTTATACATGTCGCTAAGAAACTTTATAGCCACTTTGGTGGATTTAATCATATCTAGCCGTTCATCTATATAGTTATCCACTCTAAGCCCATACAACCTCGCTGTTGAGGGGATAAATTGCCAAATACCGGCTGCATGTTTGTTTGAAAAGGAGCGACTAACTAAACTTGATTCAGCTATTGCAAGATAGAGAAACTCATTAGGAATATTGGAATCTGATAACATCTTTTTTATTGTCGGTAAAAAGAGGATAGCATCACTCATTGCTCTAAAAAAGAAGAGTTTTTTATCTTCGCTTTGATATTTGTGGAATAGTCTTATTAGAAATCTATCATTGAGAAAAGAACTATCCACATCAAATTTCCTAAGAATTTCAACCTGCTTTTCATAGTTATCGTTAAATTTGAAATTTCCAAATAGGAGGAGGGGAAGTAGGAGCAGTAGAAACTTAGACATCTCTAAATTTGGAAAAGTTTTTCGCTATTCTCTCTTGTCAAATTCACTACCTCATCATATCCCATATTTAGCAACTCTCCCAACTTTTCCACAACCAAAGTTGTATATGACGGTTCGTTTCTGGTGCCTCGATATGGATGAGGTGTCAAGTATGGGGCATCGGTCTCAACCAATATTTTCTCTCTTGGAATAAGTGGAACACTATTTACAAGTTTTTTACCATTTTTGAAAGTTACAACCCCTCCTATTCCAAAATAGAAGTTGTGATTTGCCAAATCCAATAGATTGGTATCTCCATTAAAGCAGTGGAGAACTCCTCTAATTTCGTTCTCCTCCAATAGTATCTCTTTGGCATCTCGACCAGCATCGCGAATATGGACTATTAGGGGCTTTTTGTGTTCCTTAGCTATCTGAATCTGTTTTTTAAAAATCTCTTTCTGTTTAGAGATATTTTCCTCTCTCTCTTGCTTATCTTTTGGTAGCCTGAAATAGTCCAATCCACACTCTCCAACAGCTACACACTTTGGGTGGTCGATATACTGGAATATTGAACTATCCCAATCATCTACATGGTAAGGGTGAATACCGATAGCAAAATAGATATTGCTATATTTTTCACTCAGCTGGATAGCCTGTTCCAAATCTTTTGGGTCAGCTCCTGGGATAATAAATTTTCCAACTCCACTATCAGAAGCTCGATTTAGAACCTCTTCCAAATCTTCTGAATATTTTTCATTATCAAGATGACAATGGGTATCTATTATCATTGTTACTCCTCTACCTGTTGGACTATTGCAGAGTTTCCAGATTGTGAAATATGTTGCGATGGAGCAAAATAGACAAATGTTGAAAAGGCTATCGATATTCCAAATAGGAGGGCTTGAAAAATTGCGATAGCTGTTAGGGTGGAAATTCGTGAATTTAGCTTTTTGATAGTCTCTTCATGTCGTTCATTTGTCTCTTGAAACTGTTTTATTATCTGTTTATTAATAGCTACACCAGCCCTAACTTCTCTAAGGGACTTTTTTACAACTGTTACAATCTCGTGTTCAATATCTTTTCTAAATTCTTCGTAATTTATAGCCTCAACTATTCTATTTATCTTTTTTTCAAAGGTGGATATATGCTCATCAAAGATTTTGGATAGTTTTTCTAGTTGTTCATCTGAATCTCTCTGAAAATCCAATTTGAAGCGGTTGAGATAGCTAATCAACTCATTTCTATTCCGTTCAACTCTTGAAGCCTCCTGATTGAACTCATCAATCTTCAAGTCAAGCTGTTCAATAGTGTTGTATATGCTCTGCTTAGCTATCTTTTTAGACTCTTCGAGATAGAGCTTTATCTCTTTATGGTGTTCTAAGTTCTCTTTTTTGACAACTTCTAAAATAT
>DTUW01000139.1 GCA_012963895.1 Campylobacterales bacterium
CCTATTTTTGGAATTGGAAAAATTATATCCTATTTCAACCAGTGGTTGAAAATAGGTGGCTCTTCAACTTCAAAAGAGTAATTTAGTAGCTCTATCTTCTTTGCATGAAGTAATAGCCTTTCGAAATCTACCCCTCCATATAGACCGTCTCCAACTATCGGATAACCCAAATGGCTTAGATGAACCCGAATCTGGTGGGTTCTGCCGTTTTCGATAGTAATCTTTACCTTTGTCTTTTTCCCAACCATAGCTAACGGCTCAACATGGGTAATTGCCTCCAATCCATCTTTGGATACAACGGTTCGAATTTCGTTACCCCGCCTAATCTTTTTCAATCTTTTACTTATCGTAACAGGTTCAGCTATTCGTCCAGAGACCCAAGCTATATACTCTTTATATACCCTCTTACTCCGAAACTCTTCTATAATGGTTTTCTGAAATTCCCTATCTTTTCCCAAAAGAAGAACCCCGCTAGTCCCTCTATCCAATCTATGGAGGAGAAAAATATCTCTTCCAAACCTTTTCGCCACCTCATCGGAATCTAAAAAAGAGGGTTTATCAACTACTAATATTCTCTCATCTTCAAATATCTGTTTAGGCTTCTCAATTCTCCTAATCCGAAACTTACTATTGATAGGAACTTCTGCCCTTGCAATCTTTACCAACTTACCTTTTAGATAGACCACCCCCCTATCAATCAGTTTTTTAGCTTCACTATTGGATATTTTCTCTTGAAGTGCTAAAACTTTATATGCTTTCTCTCTTTTCAACTCTTTTCAATCCTAATCATGTATGGTTTTTCTCTAACAGATGGCAGATTCTCAATTCTCTCAATCGCACTTAGAATATATTTCTCTTTGGTCTTATGGGTAGATAGGAGTAGATGGGCTATATCTCTATCTATATTCTTTTGTAGAACTGTCTCTATCGAAATTCCAAGCTCTCCAAATATTCTTGAAATCTCAGCAAGCACTCCTGCCCTATCTTCAACCTCTACCCTAATGTAGTATCTCGTCTCTATCTCCTCTTTCGGTTTTAGTCTCAATTTGCAATTTTCAAGAGGCTTCTTAAATCCCAACATAGGGGCTTTTTTATCGTGTCGAACTATATCGATGAGGTTGGCAATAACAGCGGAAGCGGTAGCATCTCCTCCGGCACCAGCTCCATAGTAGAGAGTTTCACCAACCCTATCCCCTATTACAGAAATTCCATTCATAGCTCCATCTATTTTCGAGACCATTTCACTATTTGGAATTAGCGCGAGATGGACTCGTAGCTCAACCTCATCGTTATCCCTTTTTGCAATCCCCAGAAGTTTTATTTTATATCCAAACTCTTTTGCAAATTGAATATCAGCCTGTGAGATACCTTCAATCCCTTCAATTAGAATATCTTCCGGCTTAGCATCTATTCCATAAGCGATGGAGGCGAGGATTAGCAACTTATGCCCTGCATCAAATCCGCCTATATCAAAAGTTGGGTCAGCCTCTGCATATCCCAACTCCTGTGCCTCTTTTAAAACTTTGGAGAACTCCTCACCCTTTTCAATCATATTAGTGAGAATAAAATTGGAAGTCCCATTTAGAATACCTTTTATAGATTGGATATGGTTAGCTCCCAATCCATCTCTCAGAGCAGTGATAATTGGAATTCCACCAGCCACACTCGCCTCATACTCAAATGGTAAATCTCCTGCTATCTCCTGCAACTCATATCGATGGTATGCTAAGAGTGCCTTATTTGCCGTTACCACCCCTTTTCCATTTTCTAAGGCTTGTTTCACTACTTTGTAAGCCTCTTCAACTCCTCCCATAAGCTCTACAACTATATCTATATCATCTCTATTTATAGCCTCTTCAACCGATGAGGTGAGTTGAATGTCTACCCCTCTATCTTTGGATAAATCTCGAACTACTCCAATAGTTGGCACTATCTCTTTACCTGCTCGGGCTGTAATGATTTCTCTATTCTTTTGAAGAATATCTATTACAGATTTTCCAACTGTTCCAACACCTATAATCGCTACTCTTACCATTTCACTCCCATATATCCATTTTCTGAAATTCTATCAGATACCACTTTTTCAAAAAATTTATATACTTCTACCACCAAAATCTATATTGGAGTAATTTAGAATATGCAAAGTATCAATATATCCCAACTACCCGATAGGATACCAGTTGTAGTTCATAACAATTTTATCTATCCCTTTATGATATCTCCTCTATTTTTTTCTGATGAGGAATCTATCTCAACTATCGAGTTTGCTATTGAGAACAACTTACCTATTTTGGTCGTTCCCCAAAAGTCAGATAGTGAAGAAGATGAAGAGATATTAGAAAATATATATCCAGCGGGTGCTATCTGCTCAATTATGAGGAAGGTAAATCTACCAGATGGACGAGTAAAAATACTATTGCAAGGACACCAAAAGGGGATAATTAGGGATATATATATCAGTGATGAACATATTCAATTAGCAGAATATTCAATACTGGAACCTACCGAAATAGACCAAACAAAAATATCCATTCTCCTAGATATTTTGAAAGACCAAATTAGCGAACTTGTGAAATACAATTCAAAAATTCCAGCAGACTTGATAAAAACCATCTCTACAAGCGATGATATGACAAGAATAGGGGATTTGATAGTTAGCTCTCTCAATCTCCCATTAGATGATGTGTATAGTATCTATATCGAAGAGGATACCGAAACAAGATTTTTTAGAATTCTCCAATATATCAATGACGAAATTGAATCGTCCAAAATCCAGAAAGATATAAAATCACGGGTTCAGAAATATATATCTCAACATAATCGGGAATTCTATTTAAAAAAGCAACTTCAAGAAATCCAAAAAGAGTTGGGGATAGATAACCAAAAAGATGAAGAGATTGAAAAATATTTCTCGAAGTTAGAAAAGAAGAGAAAATATATGAGCGAGGAGGCATATAAAGAGGTTCATAAACAGATAACTAGACTATCTCGAATGCACTCCGAAAGTGCCGATGCTCAAAATATCCAGACATATATAGAGTGGGTATTAGAGATACCTTTTGGGACAGAGAGTAAAAAGAGGCTAAATATTCAAGATGTTGAAAGTCGTCTCAATAGAGACCATTACTCTTTAAAGAAACCGAAAAATAGGATAGTTGAGTATTTCGCAGTCAAGGAGTTGAAATCTCTTAGAGGTATCAAAGAGAAGGAAAACAGCGGGGTTATCCTCTGTTTTGTAGGACCTCCGGGGGTTGGGAAAACATCTCTTGCTAACTCTATCGCTACTGCAATGGATAGAAAATTGGTGCGGATTGCTTTGGGTGGTTTAGAAGATGTCAATGAGTTGAGAGGACATCGCCGAACCTATGTAGGGGCGATGCCGGGGCGAATTGTTCAGGGGCTTATCAATGCGAAAAGTATGAATCCTGTTATGGTTCTGGACGAAATAGATAAGCTTGGTCGTTCTCATCGAGGAGACCCAACAGCCGTTATGTTAGAAATTCTTGACCCTGAACAGAACTCCAAATTTAGGGATTACTATCTAAATTTCGATATAGACCTATCTAAAATCACCTTTATCGCTACTGCTAATGATAAATCGCTTATCCCTCCACCTCTTAGAGATAGAATGGAATTTATTCATATCAGCAGTTACACCCCTCAGGAGAAGTTTCATATTGCAAAAAAATATCTAATTCCGCAGGAGGTGAAAAAACACGGCTTAAAACTTAGTGAAATCTCTATCTCTAAACGGGCTTTGGAGGAGATAATTAGTAGCTACACTCGTGAGGCAGGAGTTAGAAATCTCAGAAGACGAATAGCCGATATTGTCCGCAAAAGTGCTAAGAAGATATTAGAAAATCCGGAACTCCATCGGGTCTCTGTCTCTATCAAAAATCTCAATGAATTTTTGGATAAAACCGTGTTTGAGATTGAGAAGGTAGATAGAACTCCAAAAATTGGAGTTGTCTATGGTCTCGCTTGGACTGCTGTTGGAGGTGATGTTCTCAAAACAGAAGCAATAAAAATAGCAGGTAAAGGGTTGTTAAAACTTACGGGGAAATTGGGTGATGTCATGAAAGAGTCGGCTCAAATCTCGTTTAGTGTTGTAAAAACTCTATTTGATAGTGGCTATCTTCAATCAGATATTGAGCAGGTTTATAGTAAGTATGATTTACATATCCATATCCCAGATGGAGCCACCCCAAAAGATGGACCTTCGGCAGGTATCACTATGACCACTGCGATAGCTTCTATATTGAGTGATAGCAAAGTTCGAGGAGATACAGCTATGACTGGGGAGGTCTCTTTACACGGAGAAGTATTGCCTATTGGAGGGTTAAAAGAGAAGATAATAGCAGCCCATAAAGCTGGAATAGAGTTCGTTCTCATTCCTAAGAAGAACTATGAGAGAGATTTAGATGATATTCCTGATGAGGTTGTGGAGAGTTTGGAAATTATTCCTGTTACAAGGATAGAAGAGGTTTTAGACCATATGCTAATCAGAGATTAATCTACTATATACCTCCTTCACCTTTTCACCTGTTATCTTAGAAATCAGTTTAGCCTTCTCTTTTGGAGGTATAGATAGAGGTTCTATATCTTCGAGAGAGATAGGAAAACCCTTTTTCTCTTCTCCTCGAATTACTACGATAAATTCACCTTTTCGACCTTTTAGCAGTTTGCCAATTTCGTTCCAACCCCTATCGGCAATTTAGAAGATATTACTATTCGCGGACTGAAA
>DTUW01000140.1:0-740 GCA_012963895.1 Campylobacterales bacterium
GTAAGAGTGTTCGAGTTGCAGTATTTGCAAGAGGTGCTAAGGCTGATGAAGCAAGAGAGGCAGGGGCAGATATTGTTGGTGCAGAGGATTTGGTAGCTGAAATTAAAGAGGGTAATATCAATTTTGATATAGCAGTTGCTACCCCTGATACAATGGGGCTTGTTGGACAAATTGGTAGAATCTTGGGACCAAAAGGTTTGATGCCAAACCCAAAAACTGGAACAGTTACAATGGATGTAGCTGGGGCTATCAAAAATCTTAAAGCGGGACAGGTGAATTTTAGAGTTGATAAAAAAGGTAATATGCACAGTGGGGTTGGAAAGATTTCATTTTCAAACCAACAAATCGTTGAAAATATTACAGAGTTTATTAGAGCAATTAATCGACATAAACCAGCAACCGCAAAAGGGCGATATATCAAGAGTGCTGCTCTTTCGCTCACTATGAGTCCCTCTATAAAATTAGATATTACCACTTTGGTAGATATTAAGTAATTTACTTTATCTTAGACTGAAGATAGTTGGTGGTTCTATGACCTTAATTTTTGCCAACTTGAAGTCTGCAGTCGGAAAGGAGGAAAATTGACAAGGCAGAAGAAGGAAGAAATTGTTAGTCGTTTAACTTCTGAGTTTGAGAATGCAAACAGCATCATTGTTTGTGGATATAACGGGCTAACTGTTTCTGAACTTGAATCCCTGAGAAAATCTGCAAAAGAACAAGGGGTAAAAGTTCAGGTAGTA
>DTUW01000140.1:750-4384 GCA_012963895.1 Campylobacterales bacterium
CAGCACCAACAATATCTGCCCCTGCCTCTATCGCTCTCAATAACAATGATTTGTCTGGGTTAGACCTTGAAGGTATGAATATCTTTGTATGGTCTGACGATGCTATTACTGCATCTAAGGTAGCAGTAAAGTTTGGTGAAAGCAACAAGAAGTTTGAAGTTAAATCGGCTTTCATTGATAGAGAAGTAGCAGATGTTAGCAGAGTTGAAGCATTCGCTAAGCTTCCTGGTCGGGAAGAATTGCTAGGTATGCTTGCCTCTGTTTGGATGGGTCCAATCAGAAATTGGACTATCGGTCTCAATGCTTTAAAAGAGAAAAAAGAAAATCAATAAATTTTTTAGAAAGGGAGAAAAATGGCAATTACAAAAGAAGATGTTTTAGAGTATATTTCAAATCTTAGTGTTTTAGAGCTTTCTGAGCTAGTAAAAGAGTTCGAGGAAAAATTTGGAGTTTCGGCTCAACCAGTAGCAATTGCAGCAGCAGGTGGTGCAGGTGGTGAAGCAGCAGAGGAAAAAACTGAATTCGATGTAATCCTTACTGGTGCAGGTGCTAAAAAAATCAATGTTATCAAAGTTGTTAGAGCTATTACAGGTCTTGGGCTTAAAGAAGCAAAAGCAGCTGTTGAAAATACTCCTCATACTGTTAAAGAAGCTGTATCCAAAGAAGAGGCAGAAGACATTAAAAAACAATTGGAAGAAGCAGGAGCTTCCGTCGAAATCAAATAGTGATTTTTCCATTTTTGGGGACTTTGTCCCCTCCCCCCCAGATTTTATAATTAAGTGGATTAACTCCATTGAATTGTGAAATCTCAATCCAGGACATGGCAAATTGTTGAACATTTACCAATCTCTCTTGTGAATGGTTTTTATATCTTCGTTCCAATTCTAAATTTTCTAATCATTTTATAAATCTTCTTTAAAGGATAGCAATGCTTAACAGCCTTAAATCTGGTAATCGACTACGAGTCGATTTTGCGAAAACTCCTCAACAAATTGAGATTCCAAATCTTCTACAACTTCAAAAAAGCAGTTACGAAAATTTCCTAATGATAGGAGATGGTTCTAGTGATTACAGTATAGATAAAGTTTTCAACTCAATTTTTCCTATCCACTATCAGAACAGACTCACATTAGAGTATCTTGGTGCCGAAGTTACCAAGCCTAAATACACAGTTCGCGAATCTATGGAAAAAGGTCTCACCTATTCTGTGTCTCTCAAAATTAAAATTCGGCTAACTATCTGGGATAGAGATGAAACTACAAAAGAGAAAGTAGGCATTAGAGAAGTCAAAGAGCAGAATATCTTTGTTAGAGATATTCCTATGATGACCGATAGAACCTCTTTTATTATCAATGGAGTTGAAAGGGTGGTAGTCAATCAGCTTCATAGAAGTCCGGGGGTTATCTTCAAAGAAGAGGAATCGTCTACTACTAAGAAATTAATCTCTACCGCTCAAATCATACCTGACCGAGGTTCGTGGATTCATTTTGAATACGACTCAAAAGATATTTTGTATGTAAGAATTAATAAGAGACGGAAAATTCCAATTACTATCCTATTTAGAGCTCTTGGCTATTCCAAATTGGATATTTTGAAAATTTTCTATAACTTCCAAAAAATAGAGGTTGATAGAGAGAACCAAATTTTCCTAACAGATTTCGACATAGAGAAATTCAAGGATAGAAAACTTGAGTTCGACCTCATCGACGAACACGGCAATCTATTACTTGAAGCTGGTAAAAAGTTGTCAGAGAGAAGAGCTAAAAAGTTTGAAGAAAACGGAGTTAGCAAAATCCAATATCCAATTGATGTATTGGTCAATCGCCATATTGCCTATCCTCTTACTAATAGTGACGGAGAGGTTGTATATGAAACACTTACAAAAGTGGAAAAGATAGACTTTTCAAGTGTTGTAGAAGATAGTTTCTATATTGTTAATGACCTTGAAGAGGGATTAGACAACTCTATCATAAATGCCTTTGTTATCGATGATGAAAACTTGAAGGTAATAAAAAAGGAGCTTGAAGAGGAATTCAGTAGAGATATTACTGAAAATGATTTAGCCGTTCTTAGAATATATAAAGTGATGAGACCCGGTGAAGGGTATGCTAACACCAGCATCGACCAAGCTAGAGAATTTTTCCATCAACTCTTTTTTGACCCTGAACGGTATGACCTTACCCAAGTTGGTAGAATGAAAATGAACCACAAATTGGGACTAAATATCCCTTCATATATTACAACCCTTACTGCTGAGGATTTGATAGTTACTACTAAATATTTGATTGGAGTGAAAAATAAGGTTGGACATATCGATGACAGAGACCACTTAGGCAATAGACGGATTAGAGCTATTGGAGAGTTATTAGCCAATGAGCTTCATAAAGGGCTGGTCAAGATGCAGAAGACCATAAAGGATAAGATACAGACCAATAGCAACCAAATCGAGAACTTTATGCCTCACGACCTCATCAACTCCAAAACAATTACAAATACTATTATCGAGTTTTTTAGTAGCGGACAACTTTCGCAATTTATGGACCAGACCAATCCACTATCTGAAATTACCCATAAAAGAAGATTATCGGCTCTTGGAGAAGGAGGGCTAACGAAAGAGAGAGCAGGATTTGAAGCGAGAGATGTCCACCCAACCCACTATGGACGAATCTGTCCTATTGAAACTCCTGAGGGGCAGAATATCGGTCTAATCAATACCCTTGCCACATATGCAAAAGTGAATAAACACGGGTTTATAGAAGCTCCATATAAGATAGTGAATGATGGCAAGATAACTGATGAGGTGGTATATCTAACAGCAATTCAAGAAGAAGGAAAAATTATCGCCTCATCATCAAATAAAGTAAATGAGAGTGAAAAAAAGTTCATAGAACCAATTGTAGAAGCAAGAGAAAATGGAGAGATAACCCTAAAAAAAGCTACCGATGTAAATCTATTTGATTTATCTCCTCATATGGTAGTAGGAGTTGGGGCATCTCTAATTCCATTCTTAGAACATGATGATGCTAACCGGGCTTTGATGGGTTCTAACATGCAACGACAGGCGGTTCCACTCCTCATATCAGAAGCCCCTATGGTTGGAACAGGAATGGAAAAGGTTGTAGCTCGAGATACTTGGGCAGCTGTCAAAGCTAAAAGAGGTGGAATAGTTGAAAAGGTAGATGCCAAAAATATCTACATTATGGGAGAAGATGAAGAGGGAGCATATATAGATTACTACTCTTTACAGAAAAACATGAGAACTAACCAAAATACTGCCTTTTCTCAATATCCTGTGGTAAAGACAGGGGACAGAGTAGAAAAAGGACAGGTAATAGCCGATGGTCCAAGTATAGACCAAGGAGAGTTGGCTATTGGAAAAAATGTTTTGGTTGCCCTGATGCCGTGGAATGGATACAACTTTGAAGATGCAATTGTAGTGAGTGAGAGAATCCTAAAAGATGATGTATTTACCTCTGTCCATATCTATGAGAAGAGTATAGAGGCAAGAGAACTAAAACACGGCAAGGAAGAGATTACCAGAGATATTCCGGGAGTAAGAGAAGAGCAGATAAAACATCTAGATGAAAGCGGTATAGTAAAAATAGGGACATATGTAAAACCAGGAATGATATTA
>DTUW01000140.1:4394-4634 GCA_012963895.1 Campylobacterales bacterium
AGTTGGAAAAGTCTCACCTAAAAAGGATGTAAAACCTTCTGCTGAAGAGAGACTATTACGAGCTATTTTCGGGGATAAGATGGGACATGTGGAGAACAAATCTTTGAAAGCTCCTGCATCGTTTGAAGGGGTTGTGGTCGATGTCAAGATATTTACTAAAAAAGGGAAAGATAAAGATAGAAGAGCTTTGGAGGTTGAAGAAAACGGAGTTAGCAAAATCCAATATCCAATTGATGTATT
>DTUW01000141.1 GCA_012963895.1 Campylobacterales bacterium
ATCTCTATATCCCACTCTTTCAAATATGGATATATAGCATCTATAAAAAATTTTTCACTCTCAAAGTGTCCTATATCTAATAGAGCCAATCCAACCGATTTTGCTTCAAAGGCTTCATGATATTTAATATCTCCTGTAATAAATAGCTCCACCTTGCCAATCAGACTATTTTTAAGAGAAGCCCCAGCACCCGTTGTAAGAGCTATACGATTTATAAAATCTGGTTTCTCGGTATATTTCAAACTCTTCAATCCCAATTTTTCTCTGATGTGTTGGAAGACCTCATCACCACTCTTTTGAACTTCTGAAATTAGAATAAACTCTTCCAACTCCTCCTGAACTCTCCAACCTAATACCTCTTCCAAAACATACCGATTTAGAACCGCCTTATCAAAGTTGGTATGGAGTGAGATAAGTTGTATATCTCTCTTTATCATCTTTTCTATAAGATTACCCGGATACCTTCGAAAGTCGATAGATGATAGTTTTCCAAAGATTAGGGGGTGGTGGGTGATGATAAGGCTATTGCTTGGAGTATTGGATATTACATGCTCATCAACATCGAGAGATAGAACGATGGTATCCACATCTCTATCCCTGCTACCAATTAGTAACCCAGAATTATCCCACTTCTCTTGAAGTTCAAAAGGGGCTATTTTGTCCAGTCTGTCCAATATTTCTACTATTTTCATATTCTCTCCTAATCTTTACCTGATACCTGTATAGATTTAGAACCTATATCTGATACCTGTATATATTCCATCTTCATCAAAGTATAGAATTAGAGGGGTCTTTCTCGAATGGGCATATATTCCACTAAGTAATCCGACTACAAAACCGGCTAATACATCAGTTTGCCAGTGAGCCCGTGCATTTACTCTCCCTGCCATCTGTTGGACAGGAAACAGCCATAATAGATGAATCAAAGGGTAATCCTCTTTGTATTCTAATATATATGGGACAACCGATGAGGTTACAGATGCAACATGTCCGCTAGGAAAACTATTATTCCCATTCTCAAACCACCTATTTGGATTATCTGTATATCTCGGTCTAACTCGTCTAAATGTCTTTTTCAATATCTCTGTTGAGAGATTGGCGATAATAAAGGAGTCGAGTGCCTCCATAGTGGTCTTTCCAAAACGACTATTTCCATTACCTTCAAAAAGAGAGATACCTATTAAGGAGTAACCCATAATATATGGAATGTCATAATGAGAAGTCAATAGGACAGAGTGGCTAGGGTGTTCCACCCGTTTATCTATACTCCACGAATAGAGATAGATATATGACAGGAAGAAGAGAGCCAGAAACCTATTCATCAACTCCCGCCATCACCCCAACTCTCATACTCTATATCATAACTCTCCTCATTTGCAGAACTATGGATATTTTCCAGAAAATAGGTAATAGCTTCTATCTCATCATCTGATAGAGTTTTAGCAAAAGGTATCATCATAGAAGATTGTTGAGATGAGGCAATCCCCTTCTGCAACTTATATAGTCTTCTTCTCAAATCCCATTTAGAACGATTAGCTAACTTAGGATATTCATGTAACCCTTTTGCATCTACTCCATGGCAACTTGGGCAACCTTTGGATAGATATAGTTTCTCTCCTTTTGAATATATATCCTCTCCAAAGAGAAGAGAGATAGCGAAAATAAGAACTACGAGAAACCTAACCATTGAAAAAACTCCTGATAGTTGGTAATTTCGATTCAAAATTTTCAAAAGAGTGATTTCCCCCCTCTTCTAATAGAATATTTCCATTTGGGAACTTCTCCAAAGCCTCTCGGTAGTCAAGCACCTCATCGCCCTTTTGAAGGAGAATTAGGAATTTGGAAATATCGGGATTATGAATCTCTATCTCTTTTAGGAAATCTAAATATTGGGTTTTGAATTCGAAAAAGCTATTATCGTAGTAGTTTATCCCTTTTGGGATAGCTCTTCTCAAAATATCATAAGGTCTAATGGCTGGGTTGATTAGAACACTTTTGATATTGAACTTATGAGAGAGGTAGATAGCATAGTATCCCCCAAGAGATGAACCGATAATTCCGCCGATATTTGGACAAAACTCTATTACCTGTTCAAGAGTATCGATAGCGAGATGTGGAACATATGAGAGAGAAGGGGAAAAAACATTACTTGAACCAAAATAGTTTTTAACTACTTTCGATTTTGAACCAAATGAGCTACTACCGAATCCGTGAATATACAATATTTTCAATTGTTTTCCCTTGATTTATAAAAAAGAAGTGGTCGCCTTCGAGGGGGAAGAGTTGAGAATTTGGTATCAGACTGGCTATCTCTTCTCCTGCTATTAGAGGGGTGGCTCTATCTTCCTTGCCCCAAAATATATAGGTCTCTTTCTCTCTGTTTCTGAATATCTCTCGAAAATCTTCATCAACTACATTTTTAAAAGTCTGATACATAGTTTCAGATAGCCCTTTTCCATCTTCTGAAATAAAGAGGTTTCGAAATTTGCCAAGTCCAAAAAGTTTCAAGAGTTTGAAAGTGGCTATTTTCAATTTAGTTGGAAATGATTTTTGTAGAGGGATACCAGCCGACGATAGCAAAACGAGTATTGGAGGATTTAGAAGGGTAGCTATTTTGCCCCCAAATGAATGACCAAAAACTATTTTTGGAGAAGCTCCAATATCCCATAAAAACTTTTGGATAATTTTGAAATAGAGTTCAGAATTTAGGGGATAGGGAGGTTCTCCACTCTCTCCAAAACCGACTAAATCTATATAGATATGTCTATATTCTTGAAAAGAGTTCCGAAAAGAGGAAATCATCATCTCCTTAGATGCTCCCCAGCCGTGGAGAAATAGAATATCTCTATCTCTATCCAGATTGAGAAGTGTGTAACTAATTGGAATAGAGAACCCTTGAAATTCTATCTCTCTGAGAGCCACTATTTAGCCTTTTGAATTCTCTCTATATAGTGGTAGTTGGTTGAAATAGTTCGACTTTTTGGAATTTCTATATTTTGGATAATTGAAGGGAAATCATCAAAAAGATAGTTTGCAAGACTGCCCGGAACCGAATTTATCTCATTTAGATATATCTCATCATCTATCAAAAAGAAATCACACCGAATTAGACTACCTTTAAAGAGGGGTAGATATATCTTTTGAAAACTTTTCACTATTTCACTTCTAATATCTGGTGGTATATCAGCCTCTTGAACCTCTCCATCTCTTGAAAAGTCCATATATTTCTTATCAAAATCCAATATCTTATCTTTTGAAGGCTCTTCTATTTTGGATAAAACAAGCCGTTTAGTATATGTCCCAGCTATATTGAACTCTCTAACTCCCTTGATAAATGGTTCTACAATAGCGGTTTCATCATATTGAAAAGCGGTATCAAGTCCATAGCCAAGCTCTTTTTCATTCTCGACAACTGAAACCCCTATTGAGCTACCCAATCTCAGAGGTTTAATAATTAGAGGATAGGAGAGGGTAGGGGTATATTTTTCTCCTTTATGGACTATCTCATATTGAAGAGTTTTCACTCCGATAGAGTTGGCAAATAGCTTAGTATATTCTTTGTTATAGCTAATAATACTTGCTTCACGATTTGGAGAGATAGCAGGAATATTATAGAACTCTAAAAGAGAGATGATTTTGCCATCTTCTCCATCTCCGCCGTGAATCAGGTTTATCACTTTGATATTTTCAATTCTCTTTTTTCCAAAAAGGGTTCTATATTGGAAACCGCCAAAGGTAGGAACTATCTTTTTTTCGTTTCTATATGTGCCACTGCTAAAAGTGGAACTTTCCATATTTTCGGGAGAGATGAGGTAAAAATTTCGTTGAAAATCTAAAAAGATAAAGAGGGGATTTTCCCCTCCCAAGACTTTGCTTAAAGTGATAGCACTAACAATACTTATTTCATGTTCAAAACTGACACCACCAAAAAGGATAGCCAACCTCATCAGAAACTAGCTCTTATAGTGTTTCAATTTTTCATTGACTGCTAAACTGCTTTCGTTTAACTCTTTTGACCGCTCTAACATTTTTTCAATAGCTTTTGTATTTTCGTTGGACAACTGGGTAATTTGTTCAATCTTCTCTGTAATTTCAGTAATTCGATGGGTTGAATCTACAACACTGGCAACAGTAGTTTCAATTATTTCAGCTGAGTTGGAGATATTTTCAGAGGTATCGGTAATTCTTCTACTAGCATCGACTGAAACAGAGGCAAGTTGGCTAACACTTGTAGAGCTTTGATTCATAAGAGTTACCGCCTCTCTCATCTCATCGAGAACGACACTAACTATTTTATTAACATCGGCTAAGCTCTCTTGGGTCTTATCAGCCAATTTAGTTACTTCATAAGCGACAACGGCGAAACCTCGTCCCTGTTCTCCGGCTCTCGCAGCCTCGATTGCGGCATTCAATGCGAGTAGGTTAGTTTGGTCAGCTATATCATCGATAACATATAGAACATCTTTGATTTTTTCAGCATTTTCTGAAAGAGTTGATAATTTTTTAGATAGCTCTTTTTGTCCTTGTGAAACTGAACCGACCTTATCAGCAAGTTGTTGAATTTCATCTTTTGCTTCAAGTAGAACATGGTTGGAATCTACGATAATCTCTTTTGTTTCGCTGATATT
>DTUW01000142.1 GCA_012963895.1 Campylobacterales bacterium
TCCATTTCCAACGACAAAAAGGGCATCAACCCCGGGCTGGTTATATCGTCCTATCGATGTCTGATAGTGTCCATCGGCAACCGTTCCTAATCCAAAAGCGGTTGCCCCCATTCCACTCGCCTTAGTCTCATATCCCCAAGCTAAGGCATATAGTCCGCTAATCTCAGCATCTTTCCCGTTGAGAATATGTGAAGGGTTTATTTCCAATCTATTCTCGTCTATCTTTCCATCTTCATTACTATCCCAATCCTTAGTTGTCATTTTGGTATTGATTTTTCCATCAAGCTTATCTATATCTTTCTCTAAATAGGAGATGGTTTGGTTATTTTTCCTAATTCTATTATCCAAACCCTCCAATATCTTTTGGTGTTCTGATACCGTGCTGTTTAGTTCTCGTTTCACCTTTTCCATATCTGATATATGTTTCTTTCGCAAATTTGCAATACCGGTTTCCAAATCCTTTCGCAAACTGGAAACATTCGATTCCAAATTCTTTTGGAGGCTAGAAACATTGGATTCTATGGTCTCGATACGACTCTGGAAATAGGAGACATTCGATTCCAAATTTCGTTGTAGGTTGGAACTATTTTTTTCCAAATTCTTTTGGAGTTCAGATATAGACCTATTTACATCTTTTCCATTGAGATATAGAAAGCCCGATATATTTACATCGTGTCTAGCAATAGTGAGTTGTGAGCGGTTCATGTCCAATATAGCAAATCTATTGCTATCAATGTCCAATCTCAACCTCTTTCCCCTCACATGGAAACCACCAAAAATATTGGCTTCTTTTTTAGTAACAACTACAATATCAGAACGATATTCATCTGTTCCGTTACCGATAGAAAATAGTGAGCCGTTTTGGTCTGGGCGGTTGAATTCACCAATAGCTAACTGGTTCATCTGGTCGGCTATTGTCCTTCTTCCAAATGCAGTAGCTCCAACTGCCGTTGCTCTGGTTTTCCAACCCCAAGAGGTTGCATATCCTTCTGTTGCTTCTGTTCTGTATCCCCAAGCGGTGGAATAGTCTTTTTTTGCTTTGGTTCTATATCCCCAAGCTAAGCTATATTGTCCTGATGCATTTGTATTGGAGGATTTGAATATAGATGAGGTGTCTATATCCAATCTATCGCTATCTATCTTTCCATCTCTATCGTTGTCGAATTGTGATATATCCATCTTTTCGGATAGTTTGGTATTCAAGTCGTTTTGAAGAGTTGTAATATTGGTATCTATATTCTGTAATATACTACTCTCCATCTTCTGAATATCTTTTTTGAGCTTCAACGAATCGAGAGAGTAGGGAACACTTGCTAACTTTTGTCGAGGCTTCATCTCAACCTCATCGCCTATCTTCACCCCTAACCAGTATTGAGTATCAAAGTCGATATTTATCGGTTCTTTTTCACCTAAGATAATTGAGTAGAAACCATTACTAACTTTTACTACTCTTTTTTCTCTCCAAAGAGGTCTGCCATTTATAGCGGTGTTGTAGATTGAGAAGGTGATTTCAATATCTCCATTGACTCGGCTACCATCTCGATTGGTTAAAAAACCTTGATAGTTGATTGTCTTTGGAATTTCTGCAAAAGTAGCGATAGTAAGAATTAGAAGAAGTTTTATATATCTCATTGGATAATCCTTATAGTCTGATGTTGAAGTTGATAACAAAGCTTCCGAAATGTTCTAAGTCGTTTTTATCTCTCTCCTCTTCGATACAATCCTCGTAGTAGTAGCTATGGGGGTCGCACACTTTGAAGCCTCCCCGTTTTAGTTTGGAGTAGTGGATACTATATTGATACCCTATCTGAATATCATAGCAATTCTTCAAATTGAAATAGAAACCAGCCCCCAAAATCCCTCCATAAGCCGATGAGTAATCCTCTTTTTCGTTATCGTCAATAAATATTTTTTCAGCTCCAATAGAGATATATGGAGCAAATCTATTTGTCTTTTTATATATCCATGTGTAATCAACTCCAACCCCCTTTTTACTATTGGAATAGCGATTAAAGAATATTTCAAATCTATCCTCTCGAAATCCCCCAAAGCCTAATCCGAGATGGGGGACATCGTATTGCTCCCCGTCGATATTCTTTTCGTCGTCTGTTCCTATATTCTCTATTTTCGATGAGGTGGTGGAGTGTTGGTATCCCAATATTGCATAAAAAGATGAATTTTTGTCTTGGTTGATATTGACATTGACACTATTTCTATTACCCATAATCTTGGTAGTAACATTCACATCTTCTCCATATAGAGAAAGACCAAAGAGAGATATGGCGACAGGAAAAATAGAAAAAGGTTTTTTCATGTTACTGCTCTATATTGACACTATTGTTATTACCAATAATAGTAGTTTGGATATTGGTATTTGAAGATTGATTATTTTGTAGATTGAAGCTAGGACCTGCATAGGGAAGGTATTGACAACCTGAAAAGAGTATAATTAGGAGAAGTGATATATACAAAATTACCCCCTATATTGTATATACAAATTTAACATTATACCAGAAACAAAGGAGAAGAGATGGCAGATATAAATAAGTTTTTAGACCTATTTAAAGGTGAAGTGGTTGGAACGATAGAGGCTTTAACAGGTTTTGCTCCCGAACTATCAACCCCCGAAATAGTAGATTATTCAGATGGTGAATTAAGTCCTCCATTAGCTCAAATCAATATCTCAATTTCTGGGGACTTTGAAGGAAAAGCTATTATTTTCTACCCAACCTATCTTGCTACCGCTCTTGGTGATTTGATGCTCGCTGGTGAAGGAGAGGGTAAAGATGAGATGGACGATGACGATTTGGATTCAATCAAAGAGATTACTTCAAATATCATAGGTTCATTTTCAACTTCTCTTGGTTCGCAAGATGATTTGCCAACCCTGAATTTTAAACCAGACGATGCTATTTTTGTCCCAGCAGGAGAGAGTCCCAATGTTGATGGAATGAAAAAACATATCAAGTTCAATTTCAACCTCAACGGTTCAGATTATCCATTCTCGTTCCTTTTCGATGATATTTACTCTAAGATATTTGAAGTTGAAGAGGAGAAAAAAGAAGAACAAAATGAAAATAGTGGAGGAGGAGAGAGTAAAGGGTGTTCATCTGGTGGCGGAGACCTATCATTTTTAGGTGAAGAGGAAGCGAGAAATATCTCTCTTCTCTTAGATGTGAAACTACCTGTAAAAGTTCGGATAGGTTCTAAAACAATGCTATTGAGAGATGTCTTAACTATGGATATAGGTTCAGTAGTTGAATTGAACCAGTTAGCTAATGAAGCATTAGATGTTTTGGTGGATAACCATGTGATAGCAAGAGGTGAAGTTATTATTATCGATGGAAACTTTGGAGTTCAAATTACAGAGATTGGAACACAAGAAGAACGATTAAATACTTTGAGAAAATAGAAAAATTTTATATACTTCCATTCTTAAAATTCCTGCCCATCTGTTGAACTGAATGGAGAGAATTTATATGATGGATATTCTATCTGTCTTATAAATACTGGTTTAATTTTGCTCCTTTAAACCTAAACAGGTGGGCATAGCTTCCATAAAAAGGCTTGTAGTATGAAGGTTAGAGCTTCTGTTAAAAAAATGTGCGACAAATGTCGTATTATCAAGCGAAAGGGTATCGTGAGAGTAATTTGCGAGAACCCTAAACACAAACAGAGACAAGGATAGTTCAGTGGCAAGGATTGCAGGGGTAGATTTACCGAAGAAAAAACGGATTGAGTATGGGCTTACATACATATATGGAATAGGTCTCTCTACTTCAAGAGAGATATTAAGAGAGGCTAATATAGACTTTGATAAGAGAGTCTATGAGCTTACAGAGGACGAAATAGCTACTATTTCTAGGGTTCTCAGAAGTGGAAAATATATGATTGAGGGAGACCTGAGAAAAAAGGTGGCTATGGATATTAAGGCTCTTATGGAGTTGGGTAACTATCGGGGATTGAGACACCGAAAAGGGTTACCTGTTAGAGGACAACGAACTAGAACAAATGCAAGAACCCGAAAGGGTAAAAAGAAAACCGTAGGTTCAGCAAAAAAATAGGATAGAAGATGGCTAAGAAGAGTAGAAAAAAAGTAACTAAGAAAAAGATAAAAAAGAATATTGCTAAGGGGATTGTTCATATTACCGCTACATTCAACAATACGACTGTAACTATTACAGATGAGGCGGGAAATGTTATCGCTTGGAGTAGTGCCGGTGCTTTGAAATTCAAAGGTAGCAAAAAGGCTACTCCTTTTGCTGCTCAACAGGCGGTAACTGATGCTATGACAAAAGCGAAAGAACACGGAATTAAAGAGGTCGGAATCAAAGTTCAAGGACCTGGAAGCGGTAGAGAGACCGCAATAAAGACAGTTGGAGCAACTGAGGGAATAAGAGTAACCTTTATCAAAGATGTTACCCCTCTACCTCATAACGGTTGCCGACCTCCTAAACGAAGAAGAGTATAAGGATAGTAAATGGCAAGATATAGAGGACCAGTAGAAAAGTTAGAGAGAAGATTTGGAGTAAGTTTAGGATTAAAAGGTGAGAGAAGAATTGCAGGTAAGTCTGCACTGGATAAAAGACCTTATGCTCCTGGACAACACGGGCAGAAAAAGGGTAAGACTTCTGAATATGGTCTCCAACTCAATGAAAAGCAGAAAGCCAAATTTATGTATGGTCTTTCTGAAAAGCAGTTTAGAAGACTATTTAAAGAGGCTTCCAGAATGTCTGGAAATACAGGGGAGAACCTGATTGCCCTTCTTGAAAGGAGATTGGATAATGTAGTCTATCGTATGGGGTTTGCTACAACCCGAGCAGGTGCTAGACAACTTGTAAATCACGGACATATTTTAGTAGATGGAAAAAGGGTCGATATACCATCTTACAGAGTTAAACCTGGTCAAGTTATCGAAGTCAAGGAGGCTACCAAAAAGAATGTTCAAGTTCAAAGAGCTATCGAATTGACAGACCAAACAGGGATTGTCGATTGGGTAGAAGTCGATAAAGAAAAAGTTAGTGGCAAATTTGTCCGAATTCCTGAAAGAAGTGAAGTAAAAATTCCAATAGAAGAGCGGTTCATCGTCGAGTTATATTCTAAGTAATAAAGGAATTTTTTAGATGAGAAAAATCAAAACAGCCCCACTTGTTCCAAATCAGTTCGAAGTTGAAGAGATAGGCGAGAATGCAATTACCATTAGAATTTTTCCTTTTGAAGTCGGTTTTGCAGTCTCTGTTGCTCACCCTTTAAAGAGACTTCTTTTAAGTAGTTCGGTAGGATATGCTCCTATCGCTATAAAAGTCGAAAATGCTAGTCATGAGTTTGACAATATTCCCGGCATGTTGGAAGATATTTCGGCTTTCATTCTCAACCTCAAACACATTAGATTCAAACTAAAAGATGGTATCGAGAAAATTGAAGTCTCTTACTCTTTTAAAGGGTCAAAAGATATTTATGGTTCAGACCTCGAAACTGATGAGGTGGAGGTTGTTACTCCTAATAGCTTCTTGGCTTCTCTAAACGAAGATGGGGAGCTAGATTTTACATTGGTAATATATAGAGGCATCGGATATGTCCCGAGTGAAGATATTCGGAATTCTATCGCCGATATATATGAGGGGTTTATTCCGCTTGATGCCTACTTTACACCTGTTCGAAAAGCCCACTACACAATAGAAAATGTATTAGTTGGAGATGACCCAAACTTCGAAAAAATTGTATTTTATGTAGAGACTGACGGTCAGGTCTCTCCGAGAGAGGTATTTGGAGAGGTATTGGAGACCTTTAAAAAACAGATAGCTATATTCGAAAATATTGCTAATAGCAGTGTTTCCACAATAGTCCAACACTCTGAAAGCGGTGAAGTAGTTATCACTCGCGATAGACAGGAGAATGAACCTCCATTAAGTCCAGAAGAGGAGGAGATACTCTCCAAATTGCTATTGGGTATCAAAGAGATTGGACTAAAACCGAGAGTTGCCAATACTCTAATATCTGCTGAATATCTCTTTGTTGGTGATGTTGTTTTAGTCGATGATAGAGAACTGAAAGAGATTCGAAATTTTGGAACGGGTTCTATTGCCGATTTGCGAATGGCATTAGATAAGCTCGGACTTGGAGAAGAAAATAAAGAACTTTTGTCTGATAAGATAATGAGAAAGTTCAGAAAACTATCGGAATCGAAACGAAACGGAGATATATAGAAGGAGACGAGATGAGACATAAGCATGGATATAGAAAACTAAATCGAACTAGTTCCCATAGAAAAGCTTTGCTCAAAAACCTTGCAATAGCTGTGATAAATGAGGGCAGAATTGAAACTACTGTTGCAAAAGCTAAGACTTTAAGAAGTTTTGTAGAAAAACTTATTACCAAAGCGAGAGAAGGGAATTTCAATTCCCATAGAGCTGTTTTCCAAAAACTCCAAAATAAAGAGGCGACTAAAAAGCTGATGAATGAAATTGCTCCAAGATTTGTTGGGGTAAATGGAGGATATGTAAGAGTTGTAAAAACTCGCAACCGACGAGGCGACTCAGCCCCTATGGCTATTGTCGAATTTACTAAGCAGTAAATAGTTTTTGCCGAAAGATTTTCCCCGTCGCTTTTTCTCGGGGAATGCTACCCGGGGGATTGCCTCCCCCTCTGCTCTATATCTTTTCGAGTAAATCCAACATAGATTTTTGATACTTCTCCAAATTTTCTAAGCTATCAGCCTCAAATCTAGCTACCAAAACAGGGGTTGTATTACTTGCTCTAATCAGTCCCCAACCATTTTCGAAAATTACTCTAACTCCATCTACTTTTACTATATCTACAATTTTCGGAAACTCCTTAGGTGGGTTTGATAGTCTCTCTTTCAAACTTTCCACTATCTGAAATTTCTTATCTTCTGTTGTCTCTATTTTGATTTCTTCTGTGGCAAATAGTTTAGGCAATTGCTCAACCTCATCGTTCAAATCCATTCCATTATGAACCAACTCCATCACCCTTAACATTGAATAGATAGCATCATCAAAACCAAAATATCTATCATTAAAAAAGATATGACCACTCACCTCAACAGCCAAATCACCATCTAACTCTTTCAATTTGGTTTTTAGGTTACTATGGCCAGTTTTGAACATTACCGCTTTACCACCCCGTTTCGCGATAGTGTCATACATAATTTGAGAACATTTCACCTCACCTATTACAACAGGATTTTTCATAGGTTTAGAGAGAAGTAGAGCCAATATATCACCCTTGATATTGTATTTTTGAGTAAGAACTGCCAATCTATCTCCATCTCCATCAAAAGCAAAACCTATATCAAACTGACCAGTAGCTAACTCCTTTTTTATCGCTTCTAAATTCTTCTCTTCGCTCGGGTCTGGGTGGTGGTTTGGAAAAGTTCCATCAGGTTGAGTAAAAAGCCCTTTTGCATCAATTCCAAGTCGTCTAAATACCTCATCGACAACAACCCCAGCCACTCCGTTACCAACATCATAGACAACCTTTTTAGAAAACCCTTTCAAGTTTTGGAATTCTTGGACTAGGTATTCTATATATCTCTCTCGCCCATCGATAGGGATAATAGTTGGTTCTTTCTCTTCTATTGGTATCTCTTTCTCAATTGCTTGAATAACCTTTTCACCGATTCCATATATATCTTTTCCGAAAAATGGTTTTTTATCAATTGTAATTTTCAACCCGTTGTATTGAGGTGGATTGTGTGAGCCTGTTATCATAATTGAGCCACTAGGAACTATATCACCAAACTGCATGTAATTTACAAAATAGTTGTTTGGGGTTGGGACTAATCCTATATCCAATATAGAAACACCAGCAGAGGCTAAACCAGAAGAGAGATAGCTAAATAGCTTCTTTGAGTGAGTTCTAGCATCATAACCGATAGCCACATAGTTTCCAAACTTTGCTATCTCCTCACCGAGATATTTACCTATCCAAAATAGAGTTATCCGATTTAGTTCATCAGGAACTATCCCTCGAATATCATACTCTCTAAATATCGATTTCATCTACCACTCCTATTTATGATTTTTTATTATATATATTTAGATACAATTTTCAGAACTACCAGAAAGGACTATATGAAAGTAGCCTTAATCCAATTCAAACCTAAATTGAGTAGAAGCAATTTGGCAAGACATATTGAGATATTGAATCAACTTGATGAGGTGGATATTGCAATATTTCCAGAGCTATCACTAAATGGGTATTACCTCCAAGATGGAATATTAGAAGATAGTTGGAAAATAGAGGAGTTACACGAGATAGCCAAAATATCCACAAGGTTCGATATTGTCGTAGGTGGAGCAGTGAAAGAAGGGAAAAATATTTTCAACTCTTCTCTATACTTTTCAGAAGGCAGACTATTACACCACCATAGAAAAATCCATCTACCAAATAGGGGGCTGTTCGAGGAGAAGAGATTTTATGATAGCGGAAACGAGATAGAGAGTTTCCAAACCAGATTTGGAAAAGCGGTTTCGCTTGTGTGTGAAGATATTTGGAGGGGTTCAACCTTTGCAAAAATAGAAGAACTATCACCAGATTTCATCACCATAATATCAAATTCACCAGCCCGAGGATTTCGAGATGGAAAGATAGAGATAGTGGAAAAGTGGAAATCACTCCTCCAAACAGCTTCAATAGTTTCAAAAGCCACTACAATATTTGTAAATCGGGTAGGGTTTGAAGATGGATTAGGTTTCTGGGGTGGTAGTATGGTTTTTGGAGATGATGGAACTCAAAGAGTGCAACTACCCCTATATCAAGAGAGCATCACGATAGTGGAGATATAGAATGGATAGAGAGTTTGAGGAATTTATCAAAAACAATATTCCTAAGATAGATGGATTTCACCCCCATTTTAAAGAGGCGATAGAGTATATCCTCACGACTGGCGGAAAACGATTTAGACCAAAATTGATATTCGCTGTTGTTAAAGCCCTAGCCCCCTCTATGTTGCATAATAGCCTATATGCAGGTTTAGCAATAGAAGCCCTCCACACCTATTCACTAATCCACGACGATTTACCATCTATGGATAATGCAGATTTGAGAAGGGGAGTAGAGACCTTACATAAGAAATATGATGAGGTAACGGCGATACTGGTTGGAGATGGTCTCAATAGTTTCGCCTTTGAAATCCTCTCAAAGTCTCCATTTAGAGATGATGTAAAAGTGAAGCTAATCCGTTCTCTCGCTGAAAATGGTGGAATTGGAGGAATGGTATTGGGACAGGCGATAGATTGCCATTTTGAGAACAGCCCGTTAGAGTTGGAAAAAATACGATTTCTCCATAAGAACAAGACAGGAAAACTTATCGCCTCAGCCTTAGAGATGGGAGCAGTAATCAGCAATAGAAACGATTTGGAAGAACCTCTATATAATTTCGGTCTCTCATTAGGGCTACTTTTCCAAATTCAGGACGATATATTAGATGCTGTTTCAGATGAAAAAGAGGCGGGGAAACCTGTAAATAGCGATGGAAATAAAAATAGTTTTGTAACCATTTTGGGACTTGATAGAGCTATTGAAGAGGCAAATAGAGAAGCGGAAAATATTCAGAAACTCCTTTCACAATTTCCAGAGAATTTGCGGGATAGTCTCTCTCTCCTATTGGAGAAATATATATATAGACACATTACAAAATAGGAGCTTAGTTTGGGTAGATTGAGTATAGATGATGCAGTTGAATTGATTCAACATGGGAATTTGAAAGAGTTGGGCAAAAGAGCCTATCAGAGAAAAAAGGAGCTACACCCAAAAAATATTACAACTTTTGTAGTTGATAGAAATATCAACTATACCAATATCTGTTGGGTCGATTGCAAATTTTGTGCCTTCTATCGAACTCAAAAAGATGAAGATAGCTATATTCTCTCTTTTGAAGAGATTGGAAAAAAGATAGAGGAGCTGATAGCTATCGGTGGAACTCAGATTCTATTTCAGGGTGGAGTTCATCCAAAACTAAAAATAGAGTGGTATGAGGAACTATTACGATGGATATCCAAACACTATCCCACTATTACCATTCACGGCTTTTCAGCTATCGAGATAGATTACATTTCAAGGATTTCTAAAATACCAGTTTCAGAGGTTTTGCAGAGATTGAAGGATAGCGGTCTCTCTTCAATCCCCGGGGCAGGAGCTGAGATTTTGAGTGATAGAGTTCGAAATATCATCTCTCCTAAAAAGATTAGTGCCGATAGGTGGATTGAAATCCATCGAGAAGCTCACAAACTGGGAATCAAATCTACCGCTACTATGATGTTTGGAACTGTTGAGACCGATAGAGAGATAGTGGAACATTTCAACAGGATTAGGGAGCTTCAAGATGAGACCGGAGGATTTCGAGCCTTCATATTATGGAGTTTCCAATCAGCCAATACCCAGTTAGCTCGTGAAATGGAGATAGCCAAAACCTCATCTAATCGCTATCTTAGACTTCTCGCCGTTAGTCGTCTCTTCTTAGACAACTTCAAAAATATCCAGAGTTCTTGGGTAACCCAAGGGGGCTATATTGGGCAGATGGCTCTTCTTTTTGGAGCTAACGACTTGGGTTCTACAATGATGGAAGAGAATGTAGTATCTTCTGCCGGAGCCTCTTTCAGAATGGGAAAAGATGAGATGATAAGGTTGATAAGAGATATTGGAGAGATACCAGCCCAAAGAGATACCGCCTACAACCTATTACACATCTATAACTAAATGAGCGATAGATAGAATAAAAAAGGTTGTTGTCTCTATGTTTAGATACCTAATACTACTTTCTATCTTTTCTCTCTTTCTTTTTGGAGATAGGTTGTCTGAAAATATCGAAAAAGCTCAAAAGATAGTATTTATCTCCTTTGGAAATATTGGAACAGAGAAGAGCTATATAGAAGTTCCTTTTATGGATTGTTCCAAAGAGTGCGATGAGGTGGATAGAGTGAAAATTCCACTAGAAGCCTCCTATCTTTCAAAAATAGCTACCGACATTGAAAAAGAGGTATTGGCAGGTAAATTCGATTTTATTTACACCAAAGGGGATAAATTGATATTCCAAAATATTGAAGAGAGATTTTTCTCTCCCCCTTTTGTAGGTGATGGTTTGGATTTCTATAACTACAATGAGTTAGTGAATAACTATATCAACAGCTCCGACTATCAGAGTGCAATTAGAAATATACTGCTCAAATCTCTACCTATGAGATTGACTATAAAGAGTAATAGACCCCTTTCGAAATCTCTTCAAGAGAGGCTATTAGCTAAGAGCTACCTCATCTATCTCTATATAGATACTCTTGATGGAGAGGTTCGAGCTATCCAAAGTAGGAAAGATGGTGGATTCTCTCTAAAAATTGATATTGATTTGATTCTCAAAATGGCAATTTTCAAATATATACCAGAAAAGGGGATATTAGCTCCATATGGTATTTTTGATGGAGCATCTCTAAATATTGAGACTACCGAGAATTTGAAGGCTCTATATGCTCTAAATTACTTTGATAGTCAATATCAAGAAATTCCAAAGAGTTCAGAGGTTAGGAGAGCCTTTTTCACAAAATTGAGAGAGAGTTTCAAAGAGGCATTAAGTGAGATAGTGGATAAGATAGTAGATATTGATGATTTCAAAATCCACTCCCCAGTTTTGAGATTTATTGGAAAAAATAGAGTTCTCTACCAACAGATAGGAGATGATGAATTTCTTAGGGTAAATGCTCCTGTCTATTTCCAATACCTTAACCAGAGTGGTGAGCTGGTCGATTTCGGTTGGGGTCGAGTTGAAGAGCCAAAAATGAAGTTTGATAAAAACAGCTCTATCACATATACAAAAGTGAAACTTATTGGAGGTAAATATCCATATAGAAAGGTTGTATATACATCTCTTGCAGATTGGAGCGGATACCTCTTTGGAATTGCAGGAGGGGTTGGCTCTTATGGAATTACTCACAATGAAAAAAAGGTAGCTTCAATCTCCTCCTATCCCATCTCTCTAAATTTAGCTCTCGATTTGGGCTATTTGACAAATTGGACACCTCTTACAAACTTGTTAGTAAATCTTTCTCTATTTACCGAAAGTAATTCGATTTCTTTGGTAGGCTCAAACCATATTGCCCAATTGGGATTGAATAGCCTCTATGGATTTGATGCAGATATTGAGTATAGATACTATTTGAGAGGTTCTCTCTATGTCTCAGGGATAGGAGGGATTGTTGGTCGATATGGAGAGTATGATATAGTCTATTTCAACCAAGTTGAAGACAACCCTCCTGTATTTGGAGATGGAACTCTATATATTACATCTTACCAACTTAAAGCAGGAGGAAAATTGGGATTGGCACTCTCTCCAAATTTAGAACTATTTGGGGAATTTGGATATAGCCTCCCTATCTATGAGGATAGCTCCATCAAAAAAGGGAGTGTAAAAGTGGATACCTCCTATTTTCAAGAGGATAAATTTGGCTATGAGGGTATTATGGAGCTAAAAATGGGATTACTTCTCCATTACGACCTATTCCAAGAGGATATATATCAAATCTTAGACCAAGCAAGGGATATACTCTAATGGAATGTAGCTATTTTGGAGTTTGTGGCAGTTGTAAGATATATCAAGATGGGTATCAATCCCAACTAAATTACAAAATCAACAAAATAGAGAAAGAATTTGGAGATATTTCTGATTTGGAAATATTTTCATCTCCTCCAATCCACTACCGGGCTAGGGCTGAGTTCCGTATTATTCACGATGGGAATCGTATCCATTATGGAATGTGGCATAGAGATGGTAGCCACCTCATCGCTATCGATAGCTGTCCTATTGTTTCAGAAGCCATATTCAACTATATGCCTAAATTGAAAGAAGAGATAGCAAAATCTCCTGTCTTGTCTCAAAAACTATTTAGTGTCGAGTTTCTCTCAAATAGAAAAGGGGATATAGTTGTTACTCTAATTTACCATCGTAAATTGGATAGTGAATGGAAACAGGAGGCTGAAAAGCTTTCGAATAGCAAAATATCGGTAATAGGTAGAAGTAGAGGAGTGAAAATTACTATTGGAAAAGAGTATATCGATGAGGTGGTAGAAGTTGGAGAGAAAAAATATATCTTGAAACATCTGGAAAATAGTTTTTCTCAACCAAATCCATTTGTAAATGAGAAGATGGTAAATTGGGCAGTAGAGCAGACGGAAAAGATAGAGAAGAGAGATTTACTAATTGAACTCTATTGCGGTTCTGGAAATTTTACTATCCCTCTGTCTTCAAAATTTAGAAGGGTAATAGCTACTGAAATAGCAAAAAGTGGAATAGCAACAGCAAAAGAGAATATAGAGAGAAATGGAATAGAAAATATAGAGTTAGGTAGAGTTAGTAGCTCTGAATTTGTGGAGGCTATCGATGGAAAAAGGGAATTTTTCCGTTTAAGAGATATGAATTTGAAAAATATAGATTTAGAAACCCTGTTAGTAGACCCACCCCGTGCAGGATTGGATTCAACTACTTTGGAGTTTGCTTCACGATTTCAAAATATTATCTATATCTCTTGCAACCCTGAAACTTTAAAAAGGGATTTGGAGAGCTTGCAAAAGACCCACAAAATAGCAAGTTTTGCACTCTTTGACCAATTCCCATACACCCCACATATAGAGAGTGGGGTTTTATTGAAAAAGGTTTTAGACTCCTAAGCAGTCCCTAATGGAATAGAGACCATTTGTCTGATTTACCAACCATTTACCAGCAAAAACAGCCCCTTTTGCAAATGTATCGCGGTTGGTAGCGGTGTGGTTAAGCTCGATAAATTCGCCATCGTTGTAAAATCCAACAGTATGGCGACCAACTATATCACCGCCTCGGAGAGCCATAACTGCAATTTCGTCTGGTTTTCTCTCTCCTATATTTCCATCTCGTCCAGATATGCGGACTTTTTCCAAGTCCAATCCTCTTGCTTTGACCGCTGTTTCAGCAAGAGTTAGAGCAGTTCCAGATGGAGCATCTTTCTTATATCTATGGTGCATCTCTACTATTTCTATTTCAAACTCTTTTAGAGACTTTGAAGCTATCTCAACAAGCTGATTTAGCAGAGCAACCCCGAGAGACATATTAGTAGCATAGAGGATAGGAGAGCTTTTTGAAACCTCTTGAAGTAGATTTTTTTGGGTTTCACTCAATCCTGTCGTTCCAATTACCAAAGGTTTTCCACCAACTTCTAAAACCCCTTTTAGAAGTTTTTCGGTAGCTTCTGGTAGTGAGAAATCTATTACCAGCTCCACCTCATCTAAAAACTCTTTTATATCTTTTGTAATAAATACTCCATCAATCGGCTCAACATCATCTATATTTTTTACGAAAAGAGCCGAGAGTTGTAAAGTTTCATCTTTTTCGATAAGGGGGATAAGTCGTTGCCCAACTCGTCCCGAACCTCCAACCAGTCCAACCTTTATCATCTATGCTCCATAATATATGAGATAGCATTTACCCCAGCAGTAGCTCCATCACCAGCAGCCGATACAACCTGTTTTGGAGCATCTAGCCGAATATCACCAGCAGCAAAGAGACCCGGGACTGATGTCTCCATTCTAAGATTTACTATTACCTGTCCCTGCTCATTAGTATCACATAAGAAAGAGCCATCTTCTTGTTTTAAAACTTCATTATTTACATTATGTCCGACAAAGACAAAGACCCCTGGGGTGTCAAGTTGTCTAATTCCGTCTGGGGTCTTTATCTTTATCCCCTGAACCCCCATATTGTCACCAAAGACCTCATCAGGAGTAGAGTTGAGAATAAATTCTATATTCTCTATCTTCTTAGCTCTCTCAACAGTTGAAGGAGCAGCCCTAAAACTATCTCTTCTATGAACTAAATAGACTTTGGAACAGATACCAGCGAGATATATAGCCTCTTCAAGGGCGGTATCACCTCCACCTATTACCGTAACCTCTCTATCTTTATAGAAAAATCCATCACAAGTAGCACAAGTTGAGACACCTCGACCAAAAAACTCATCTTCACCTTTAAATCCAGCTCGTCTTGGGGTTGAGCCAGTAGCAACGATAACCGATAGAGCCTGTTCGGTAGTTCCATCATCTTTCAAAATAGTAAATGTTCCATCTTCATTCTTAGAAACTCTTTGGATATTTATCATCTCATGCTTTAATCCAAATCTCTGGCACTGCTCAGGCCAAGGAGCCATAAAGTCTATACCGCTCATAACCTTAGCCACACCCGGATAGTTCTCTATTTCAGAGGAGTTCATTATTTGACCTCCCGGCATTCCCTTCTCATACATTACAACATTTTTCAACCCGCCCCGGGTAGTATAGAGTCCGGCAGTCATTCCAGCAGGACCTCCTCCAATAATTGCTACATCTAACATAAGCACCTCCTAAATCTATTGAAATTTTTCGATAGTGTAAATGTCGCTATCTTGTTTGTATAAATTACCTTTTTCTCTCTTGATATAGAAGAGTGTTGGTAATTGGTATATATTAAATCTCTGGACAATTTGGAGAAATGTATCAGTTCCCGTTTTCACTTCTGTAATATTGAAATCTTGTCCAAAGTCTTGATTTATTATCTGTTGATAATAGTCGAGGAGTATTATAGGGGTTTCTATATGTAATTTTTTTAATTTCTCTAAACTAATGTAATCTTTTGAGTTGTAGATAATAAAGAGATATTTTTCACTCTTTGGGTAAAAAATATCTCTTTTTTCATATAGAACAAATTTATCGAAGTCTATAAATCGGAATTGGGAGAATTTCCAATTATAGTAAGCAAAGGCACCGGCAATAAACACAGCACCGAAGAAGGAGGCAAAAAGCCTACCTACCATATTCGTAGTATTCTACGAATTTAGAACACTTTCCAATTTAGAAGTTAAAACTTGCTTTGGAACAGCTCCAATAATTTGGTCGACAGGTTGTCCATCTTTGAAGATTATTAGAGTAGGAATAGAACGAATTCCATATTTCACTGCAACCATCTGTTGCTCATCTGTATTCACTTTTCCAATAGTAGCTTTCCCATCATATTCCTCAGCCAATTCGTCAATTACAGGAGCAACCATTCTACAAGGACCACACCAAGGAGCCCAAAAATCTACCAAAGTAACTCCGTTCTCAATAGTAGAATCGAAATTATCACTAGTTAAAGTTAAAGGTTTTGCCATTTTATACCTCACAATTGATTTTGTGAAATATTACCATGTTTGATAGTTATCGTAACTACCCCTATCGAGTAGTCTCCATCGTGGCTAATGGAGATGGCAATCTCTTCTATCCCAAATCGCTCCACAACCTCATCAGAGAGTTGAGCGATAGGGCGACCATATTTATCGTAAGTGATTTCAATATCTTTGAATGAGAAATATTGTCCAATTCCGACCCCGAGGGCTTTTGAGGTCGCCTCCTTCACTGCCCAATATCCGGCTATGCGATGAGGTTGATTGTTACTCTGTTCGATTTCTTTACTTGATAGAAATCTGGATAGCCCTTTCTCTCCAAATCTTTGGATAAGTTTCTCGATTCTGGAAACTTTAACTATATCTATC
>DTUW01000143.1 GCA_012963895.1 Campylobacterales bacterium
CGCGGCAATAGATATTTTACATATCTATATCAAGATGGAGGAGAGAAAGAAAAATTAGGTTGTCTCAATTCCAATTATTGTTACACAATCGTTTTGGGGCTTGTCCCCCTTCGCTTGGTTGAATTCATCTATAAAGCTATTTTTTTGAACTTTGAAATCTCCACTAGACACTCTTTCCAAAATCTCCATAAACCCTTTTTTACCTATCTCCTCTTTCTTCTTGTCCCGTTTTACCTGTTTGAAAAATCCATCTGTTACTATATACAGAGTTGTATTGGGTTCCAAATCTATATGATGGTCTCTTTTGCTATCATTAGTTCCATGTTGCATAACTCTATTGTTATATGCTCCATAGTCGTCATATGTAATAAACTTTCCATCTTCATTTTTGAATAGGAAAACTCCTCTTGATGAATAGTCTATTGTTTGGTTTATTTTGTTATATGTCAAAGCCAATCCTTTGAATTCCACCTCATCAAGCACCCGATTACCAACATCACTCAATCTATTTCGAATCTTCTTATCCATAAAATCCAATATTTTAGAAAGGGCAAAAAGTCTATTATTATTACTATATTTCACCATTAGCTCTTTTTCAATATCTTTCAAAATAAGGGCTATCTCAATTCCACTCAAACCGTCAATATTTCCATAATCTACAAGCAACAGCAATAGTTCTCGTCCCCGCTCAACTTCAACAAATAGATATATATCCCCTCGCCCTTGATATGCAGGTTGATAGACAATAAAGTGATTGTGGAAATATCTATCTAATGTCTCTTGTGATGGATTTGTATATTCCAAAACCAATCCCAAATCGACATTAGTTTTTGGAATAGTTGATATATTTTCTTCTTTCTCTTCTTCTCCAAGCTTCTCTTTCTGTTTCTCCCTTTTCTGTTCAAGATGTTTGAAGTAGATAGATAGTAATCTATTTACAGTATCCCGAAACTCTCTTTCAGCCACATAGAGAGAGGTTTTAGCTTGTGGAGAGGAGATACCTATTCCCATAATTCTTCTTAATTTGATGAGGTAATGGTGGAATAGCTTTCGAAATCCC
This sequence comes from Campylobacterales bacterium, assembly GCA_012963895.1. Classification (GTDB taxonomy): domain Bacteria; phylum Campylobacterota; class Campylobacteria; order Campylobacterales; family Thiovulaceae; genus UWMA-0117. Next base: position 1,061 of record DTUW01000143.1, read on the forward strand.
CAAAAGAGCAGAAGAGAGATAACAAAACTCTCTAATATACTTTTCAAAAGGAGCAACCCTATAACCCGTTTAGTTCGGAAAAAGACAACTCCATAATCTGTATAGAGGTAGAGGGTTGCTAACTTTACTTTTTTATTGTCGTATATGTAGATAATATCGCGACTATATGCTATCGAGTTTTCCCGTCCCTGTTTAGATTTTGAAACCTCTACAAAATGAGTTTCAGCATTGACAACTTTTACCCCAGATACATTGTAATTGGATAGTAATTCGTTTGCGATAGTTTCCAATAGGGTTTGGTTGTTTTTCCAAAGTGCATCGGCAAGAGAACGACTAACTGCTAGGGATAGGAATTTGAACTCTCTCAAAATTAGCCGTTTAGCCTGTTTATATTCTATCGTGCTAAGAATGGCGGTATTTATTAGAGCTACAAATATGAAAATGAATACAAATAGTTTGATAACAGATGGAGAGAAATTTTTTCTGAGTTCCTTTTCAACCATCTTACCAACCTATTGTAAGATTTAGCAAATATCTTCTATCTCTATCCTGCCCCGCATATGCTCCCAACTCTTCTGAATAGGTTGTAAAACTCAACTCCACTATTGCCATTCTCAAATTTAGCCCAGCAGTATAGCTACCTTGATACAACCCTAATCCTCCTTTGAGTGTCAGGAACTTGGTATCTAAGATAGTGGCATCTAAACCTGTTTTGAATTTTCTTACAAAATCTGGGGTAGAGTATTCATCTGTAAGGTCTGTAATATCGAAACCAGCCCTAATAGCTTTTAGATATTTGTATTTGAAATCTTTTGTATATCCCAATCCTATATTGAAAGTTCCGGGAATATATGTAGGTTCGCTACTATTTCCAATCCCTCCAAGATTTATCCCACTAAAACCAACTTGATAATTTTTTCTAAATTTGTATATAGCCCCTAAGTCAAAGACCATATCACTACCATCTTTCGCCACATCATCTAGGATATAGGTATCAATATCATTTTTATGGGTTATCAACTCCCCAATAGTAAATTGTCTATTTATAGTTACATATTTCAGATATTTGATTCCCCCTCCAAAAGAGAGCTTAGGAGACTTTATATAGGAGAGTCCAAATACTCCACCTCCAACTATCAACCCCTGAGTATCCAAAACCCCATCACTACCAAAACCGCGATGGGTTCTAAAATCGAGATTTACATTAGCCAAGCCCCCAACTACAAAATTGTAATTCTTTATTCCCTTAGCAAAATAGGAGAAGTCAGAAGCTTCAATATGGTTGTTCTCTCCTAAGTGTTTTCTGATTACTCGAATAACTGCTAAATTTCTCTCCTCTTTGCTCTTCTTATCTTGAACATCTTGGGCATCTTCGATGAGGTCGATTCCATTCTGATTTATGGAAGCTGAAAGGTTGAGAATTCTTACCTCTGCCCCTTTACTTCTATCCATTTGGGAAAGTCCTGCTGGATTGTAAAAAATGGAAGTTCCGCTACCTCCCAATCCTACCTGAGCCCCTCCCATTCGCAACACATGTATATCTTTGTATAGCTGATAGTGTTCGAAAGTTCCACTAAGTAGTGAGATGGCAGATAGAAAAAACAGATATATACCCTTTTTCATACTATTCACCTTGTAGATATTTGATAACATCAGATTCAGAAGCTTCACAATTTGGATATCCGCAGATTTCAGTCATCAATTCACTTTTCTTCACTTCTGAACTTTTAGTATTGTCTCCTATATATATCATTGAGGCAATGGAGGTTTTGAAATCCTCATCGCTATTCAATTTTTCTACCCCTTTGGTAGTTAGAGTTTCGTCAGTTGGCTGAGGAAAACAGAGGTGGCCTCTATCAAACTTCTCGTATTCCTCTTTTGAACAGGAGCTATTATCTTCATAGATATAGCTATCCGGTTTAACAAGCACTACCGAATGTTTTTCATCTACAAGTTTGAGGGTTGTAAAACTTCCATCTATTTTGGATATTTTGTAGATGTTCAAGTTCTCATATCTGCCATAAAGTTCAGGCTCACTCATGCCAAACTCTGAACATGTCGAGGGGTTTATTACACAACTTGTGGCATCTAATTCGTTCTCTGTCTCTGGTGATATATTCTCTGTTTTTCCATTTAGAACCGATGCCAACTCTTCATCTGAAATATTTGGAACAATTCCCCTCACACTATCGTGAATATCTGCTAAATCCTCTATACTAGCACTATATGGATTTCTAAATTTGTTGTCCATTACCTCTACGAGTAAAATAGGATTTATTGCTATACAAGCCTGTTGAGGAAATGTAGATAATTTTCTAAACTTTTTACTATTGCAATCCTTTTCGTTCAATCCATAAAGTTCTAAGACTTTGTGATATTCAGCTACTCCTAAGATGATATATTCACCTTGAAAAGTTGAGAGGATTTGAGCAGTCATCTTGATATTTTTTTCAGTTGTTGAAAGGGAATCGTTGGTATATATCCTATATAGAGCCTCTCCCATATTTGTAATATCATATCCGGCTATTCCATAATAGGCAGCTCCTCTGTTGGTATAGCACTCCTCTTTTGTCCAAGCTGAACTGGAACAGTCTCCGAGCTTCTCCAATGCTTTTCGAAATTGACCTTTATCTAAGAGTTGGGAGACTTCATACTCCTTCTCTTTATCTCCATCTTTTTCGCAACTTAGAAATAAGAAAACCGGTATTAGGAAAATAGCTATTCTCAACCTCATCTATATCCTTTCTCAATATATATTTTTAGTATATATAATTTTTAAAAATTTCGAGGAGCGAAATAGTTTATTTTCTAATCTTTGCAATATTTCAGCTAAGCCTATATTCTGCAACTATACAGATAATAGATGAAAACAGAGAACCATATCAAAAGACACCTATAAAATTTGTTCCAACAGATATAGATACAAGTCAAAGAGTAGAGCCTATAAATTGGGCATTTTTAGACAAAGATGGATATTACAATTACAACGACCCGCCCGACTATTTGGGGGTAGAGATTGGAATTAGGTATATCAATCAACCTATGGTTGGAATTACAGGTAGTATATCAGGATTTGTTGTGTCAAGAGATGTTGAATTCTATTCACAAGAGAGCTATATTCCATATCTACGGATACTCTTTGCTAAACGGGATTTGGTAAAGTCGAAAAGTATCTATTTTCGAAATTCGATAGAGATAGATTTTCGTAGATACACAAAGCAAACCCCATTTTTTCCAGATAACGGAAAATTTCCATATGACAGGAGTATAGATATAGGAACAGAATTGCAAGAGTTCGCCCTCTTTTGGAGGTGGTCTCTCTTCTATAATGCTCTCTTTTTCAGGGTTGGGATATATATAGGTGGAGGAGTGAATATATTAGATGGTAATGGTAAATATTTGAGATACCTACCTAGTGATACTAACGGTTCTAATTTTGAAGATAGCAACTTGGATTTTTCAGAAGATGGAAAGATATTGGAGGTTGGAGATGAGGTGGAGTTTGATAATAGCTCTTCTCCAATGGTGGTTTATGG
>DTUW01000144.1 GCA_012963895.1 Campylobacterales bacterium
GATAGTTTGTCAATTCATTGAGAAAAAGAGTAAATTTCTTTTCTCCAATACTTGAACGGTCATAGTTTCTAGTTAAAAACTCTCCATTAGCTATCTGTCTCATTTTCAACTCCTGCCAATTGTAATTTTTGATATATTAATAGAAATAGATACAGCAGAGTTAGGAGAAAACATATGCGAAATTTCGATAAACAAACTGATAAGTTGCGAAAACTCCATGAAAAGTTGGAATTTACCAGAAAAGAGATAAGACTATTTAGAGCCATTTCCCAATATCTTAACCAAATTAGTTCCGATATAGATTTATCATCTATCCAAAACCTATTTTTAGAAGATTTGGAATTTACAAAGAGTATTAGAGATTACTTTCTAACCAAATTTTCTCCATATATTCCTGATGAGGTGCGAAAAAAAGAGATAGAAGAGCTGGATAAGAGATTGGAAAAGAGCAGTTCAGACTATCCCTACCTCATCACTATCGCAGTTTTAAAAAATATGGTGAGAACCAACTATTTTTTAGATAAAGAATCTATCGCCTTCAAAATAGAGGTAAAGAACTTTCACCACCTTCTAAATGGACTTCAACCAAATTATGAAATTTTTGTATATAACCCATATTTTATGGGTCTCCATCTTAGAAAAACGAAAGTTAGTAGAGGCGGTCTAAGATGGAGCGAGAGAGAAGATTTTAGAGAAGAGATAAAATCACTTATGATAACCCAAGATGGTAAAAACTCTATTATTGTCCCCGCTGGTGCAAAAGGTGGATTTGTCCTATTCTATAAACGGGAAGAATTGACAAAAGAGCTATTTACCGATTACTACTCCAAATTTATCAATAACCTATTGGATTTGGTTGATAATAAGATAGATGGAAAACTATTTATAAACCCTGCTATTGTGAGATACGATGGAGATGATACCTATTTTGTTGTAGCTGCCGATAAAGGGACAGCCTCAATGAGTGATGTAGCAAACTCTATCGCTATCTCTCGTAACTTTTGGTTAAAAGATGGTTTCGCAAGTGGTGGAAGCAATGGATATAGCCATAAAGATTTGGGAATTACTGCTAAGGGAGCTTTTGTCTCAACTGAAAGATTTTTCTTAGAGAGAGGGATAGATATCTATAAAGAGCCTATCACTGTTATAGGTATCGGCTCCATGAATGGAGATGTATTTGGAAACGGAATACTGCTAAGTAGAAAATTTCGACTACTTGGAGCTATCAGCCATAAAGAGATATTTATTGACCCTAATCCTGATTGTGAAATCTCATACCAAGAACGGAAAAGACTTTTCAACTCCAAAAATGGTAGTTGGTCTCAATATGATAAAAAACTGATTTCAAAAGGGGGCGGGGTATTTAGAAGAGATGATAAGAGTATCCCTATATCCCCAGAGATGAAAGATGTTTTCAATATTTCAGAAGATACCCTATCGGCTGATGAACTTATTCAAAAACTTCTAACTGCTAAGGTAGATTTGCTATTTAATGGTGGGGTTGGAACTTATGTAAAAGCTTCAACTGAAACTAATGAAGAGGTTGGAGATTTAGCCAATGCCCCTGTGAGAGTAGATGGAAAAGATATTCAAGCCTTTGCCGTTTGTGAAGGTGGTAATCTCGGATTTACCCAAAAAGGTAGAGTTGAATACTCTCTCAATGGTGGAAAGATAAATCTTGATGCAATTGACAACTCGGCAGGAGTAAATATCTCTGACCACGAGGTCAATATCAAAATCCTTCTATCTATGTTGGACATATCTAATCAGAAGAGAAATGAACTACTGAAATCGGCTACCGATGAGGTAGTGGAGTTGGTGCTAACATTCAATTACAATCAAGCTTTGGGAATATCTCTCGATGAAGAGAGGGCAAAAGAGGATATTAGTCTATTTGTAGAAGTTACCGACTATTTGGAGAGAAATATTCCAGACTTCTCACGGCAAGAGTTTGCAATCCCTCCTAGTGATAATTTCACCCTATCACGACCTAATATCGCTTTCCTCTTTTCCTATTCCAAAATTTTGATAACTAAGATTCTTTTAGATGAGCAATCTAGTAGTAATTTAGTTGATAGCCATCTGGCTATGGATTTTCTTATCAACTACTTTCCAAAATCACTCCAAAATTTCAGAAAGGAGATTCTGCACCACCCGCTATCTCGTGAAATAGTGGCAACTCTAATTGCTGATAGGGTTGTGAATAATCAAGGAGTTACATTCTTAAAGCACCTCATCGATGGCAATCCAGAGGAGTTTATACAGACTATATATAGATACCTTTCAATAGAGGAGTTGGTTCAAGCTGATAGAGTTCGTGAAAGACTTGGGAGAAGTTGTCAATATCAGAAATATATCAACTTTGAGAAGAGACTAATAAAACTTAGCAAAGAGATAAACGAGTTTCTGAGGTCGCTTGATGTTTAAAAGGCTATGGCTTTTACCCCTCTTTTCTCTATCCCTTTATGGGATAACTCCAATCAATATAGTAGAGGTTGGAGAGAAGGAGAGTGGAACCTATGACGGGTATTTCAAATTTGCTTTTGGTTCAGCGAGTGGGAATAATGAGTATGAAAGATATTCGGTAGGTTCTAAGTTCAATCTATATTTTAAAAAGAATGCTTGGCTCTTCAATGGAAGTTATAGCATACAACAGAGTCAAGGTATTAGAACTAGGAATAACTCATTTGTCCATATCCGCAATATCTGGGAGATGTATCGAAAAAAGCAGGGGATTGGAATCGATTGGGAATATTTTGGACAGGTTGAAACAGACGAATTTAGAGAGCTAAATTTTAGAGGTTTGGTAGGGACTGGATTGAGATTTAAGCCTATATATGACTATAAAATCTATTTTGGTATAGGTCCAATGTGGGTTAAGGAGACCTATTTAAGTCATAAAGAGGAAGATAATGAAGTTTGGAGGGCTAATATCTATTTCAATATCAGATTTGATGTAGCCGATAAAAGTGCAGTTAGCTATGTAGCCTACTACCAACCTGAAATTGAAGACGACTCCAATGTCGATTTGAAACAATCTTTCGAGTTTGAGAGTAAGATAACTAAAAGTCTATCTTTTGTTGTGAATGTATCATATGACTATGACTCTCACCCAATTACCAAAGTGAAAAAGTATGATTTTTCTCAAACTACCTCATTTAAATACAACTTTTAGGATATATGCATGGCATTTGGTCAAGTTGGAGAGTTCCTAACTAAAAAAAATAGTTTTTTTCATTTTCCATCAATTGTTGAAGTCAAAGAGGCTCTAACTGAAATTGTCTATTCTAACGATAGAGGTATATATATTCTATATGGTGATAAAGGAGTTGGAAAAAGTAGATTGGTTCAAGAGATTACCAAAGAGGTCAATGATGATATATATCTCTTTTCTACTCCTCCATCTTCTGAAAGAGAATTTTTTGAAGATATATACATGAGATTGAGAAATAAGAAATTTGCCCAAAATGTAAAAATAGATGAGGTGAGAATTAGGGTTAATGATGCATTTAAAAAGATAGCTCATACTATTATTATCGATAATTTACAGGATAAGGATTTTGGATTTCTCCAAAGTATTGTCCAAATACGAGATATTATCAGTGGTCTCAAAATCATATTTATAGTAGATACCAATATTCTAGATATTTTAGATGATATATCAAAAGATGTAAATGATATTTTTGAACTCTCCACTCTATCTCAAAATGAGATATATAATTTTCTGAATAACTCATTGAGAAATAGGAATATTGATGATGAGGTTGATAGATTGCTTAATGAAATCAATTTAGTCTATTCGATTACACATCTACAGCTTTTGAGATATTGGCTGTTGCTCATAATGAAAACATTTCTAAATTCAAGAACATTAATGAATGTATAATACTTATGTCAGCGATAGATAGAGATTTGATAGATGGATAAAAATAGAATATTTCAATTAGAATTAAAATGTAAGCAGTATCAAAAAAATCATAGAAAGAATATATTTAAAAGAGCCTTTGGGTATCTCAGATATGTAAATGTCCAACACATTTCCAAAATATTTAGGTCAAACATTAGGTTTCTAAAATATCCTTTGTATGTCTCTATTTTTGGCTCTCTACTATTTTACGGATATAAAAAGTTCAATTTGAATGACTTCAATCTTTCTAATTGGCAAATAGGTAGTTGGTTTGGAAATTCAAACGACTCAATAGAACTCAATGGAACAATTTCGCAAAATTTATCTATAAAGGGATTTCGTCCTGTGGTAGATAGAGATTTGGATAGCGATGAGGTTGATGTCAATCATACGAATTTTCCTATTTACCAGAGCAAGGTAGTAGATTCTATAAATATGACTCGAAAAGAGCCTCAACAAGAGGATATACATCAAGAGGAAACAATAGTATATATATTCAATGATATTGAGCAGTATGAGATTGTCGAGACCTATAATAGTAATGAAAATACTAACACTCCTATATTTCAACAAACAGACCAGTCGGCAATTATTGAAATGCGACCAAAAAAGAATAATAGACCCATTACAGAAAAAAATATTTCTTTCTCTAAACTCGACAATTTAGTTTTGGTTGAAAA
>DTUW01000145.1 GCA_012963895.1 Campylobacterales bacterium
ATAGAGAATTCTATACCATCTCTAATATTTCTAGCCGATATTTCTGCCCCAATCCTATCCAATATATTTCTAACTAAATAGAGACCTAAACCACTTCCCCCCTTCTCTTTTCGAGTTGTCCAACCCTTTTTAAATATCTTATCCACCTCATCGGCACCCCCTCCATTATCTCTAATTCGAATTTCTCTATCTAATATCTCTATCTCTATTTTTCTATCTCTAATATCTCTCTCTCGAAATATAGAGATGCTATTAGTTAGCAAATTGAAAATTACATGTTTGAATTCGTTTGGGTATCCAAATATCTGAAAGTCTCCACCTGAAATCTCTATTGTTACTCTATTGCTATTTATCAAATCTTCTAAGAGAGAGAGAACGGAAGATATATTTTTTCGAACTGAAAATATACTCTTCTCCTTATCTCCATTTAGAAAGGTTCGAAACTCGTTCAAGGTATCTATCATGTGGTGGGCTTGTAATCTGATTTTCTGAACATCTCGCAAAATATCTTTTCTATCTGTTCCATTCTGTAAATTCTCTTCAACCAGTTCAGAATAGAGAGATATTAGATTTAGAGGCTGACTCCATTGGTGGAGAAGAAGATTGATAATATCCATCTACAACCCTTTTACAAATTTTCTAAATTGGTCGCCTCTCTCTTCATACGAACTAAATTGGTCGAAACTTGCAGAGGCGGGGGAGAGAATAGCGATACTCTCACTATTGTGAAGTTTGGAAATATCTTGAACTGCTTGATATAGGGTCTCTGACGGAACTATCTCTATTCCATATCTCTTAGCCAGTTCTCTGCTCTTATCCAAACTCTTTCCAATTCCAAAAATCTTTATATCCATTTCTGCTATTTTCTGAAATAGCAAATCCCAATCTGCCCCCTTATCTTCACCTCCCAAAATGAGATATATAGCTCTCTCTCTTTCCAAACTCTCTAACATTGCAATAGTTGAATCGGGATTAGTAGCCTTACTATCATTTATCCAAACTCTACCCCGATTATCTAATATCTTCTCTTGTCGATGAGGTGATGGAGTAAATCGGTTCAACTTCTCATAATCGACCTCATCAAATAGAATTTTTGAAACAGCCAGAGCCAAAAGAGAATCCAACAAAAAGCCACCTGAAAATCTGATTTTGGATATATCAAATCCGAAAAAGTTAGCAAGAGAGGCAATATCGCGATATGGAATAGTGTATCCATTGGTTGGAATGTCTCTATATTTCTCTGGAACTATCGCTACCTCTCCCTCTTGTAAGTTTCTAATAGGTTTTAGTTTGCTCTTCTCATACTCTTCAAAAGAAGAGTGCCAATTTATATGGTCTGGGGTAATTGGTAGTAAGATGTATATATTGGGTTTCGCATGTTTTGTATAGTGGAGGGTAAAAGAACTGGTTTCCAAAATCCAGATAGGGGCGGTAGTATCCATCGACCCCAAAGGCTTTCCAATATTCCCCCCAACATCTACACCCCTATCCTCGAAAAGATGGGCAATCATCGCGGTCGTTGTAGTTTTTCCATTAGTTCCGCTAATCCAGATAGAAAAAGGAAACTCCCCTACTTTGTAGAATAGGTCATATTCACTAATAACACTATTTGCAAATTTCCTAACTATTGGATTATAGGGTGGAATTGCAGGAGTTGGAACTAATATATCACCTTTTCCTATCTCTTCTGGAAACTCTTTGGAGTGGAGACATAGACTATCTTCAATTTTCCTATCATCAAATATCCTATTTACTCCAAATCTCTTAGCTATCGCTCTGGTTGTTTTTCCGCACCCCAATAGGTGGATATTCTGCATAAAACCCCTTTGTATATAGATACATATAGAAATATACTACACATCAAACCGCTACATATCGAAATATTGTAACCAATCCACTCTATTTTTTGATACTATTTTCCAAACTCAAATCTATCAGGAGTTTATATGTCTTTTTTAGAAGAATATAAAAAACATGTTGCTGAGAGAGAGGCTCTCGGAGTTCCTCCTCTACCTCTTACAAAAGAGCAGACAGCAGAGGTAATTGAGGCTATCAAAAGAGGGGAAGATGTAGATTACTACATAGACCTACTCAAAAATAGAGTATCCCCGGGGGTTGATGATGCAGCCTATGTAAAAGCTGACTTTTTAAATGCTATTGTTACAGGGGCTATTGAAGTTCCAGCTATATCCAAAGTTGAAGCGGTCAAAATGCTTGGAACTATGTTAGGTGGTTTCAATGTAGCTCCTCTCGTTAATGGTTTGAAAAATGAAGATGATGAGGTGGCTCAGGCTTGTGCCGATGCTTTGAAAAATACCCTATTAGTCTATGATGCATTCAACGATGTAGCAGACCTACACAAAGAGGGTAACAAATATGCAACAGAAGTTATTACCTCTTGGGCTAATGGGGAGTGGTTCCTAAATCGACCTAAGCTACCTGAAAAGATGACTTTAACAGTCTTCAAAGTCCCGGGTGAAACCAATACCGACGACCTCTCACCAGCTAGTGAAGCCTTTACCAGAAGCGATATACCTCTACATGCTAACTCTATGTTATCGGCTAAGATGGATAAGCCTCTGGAAAAGATAGCTGAATTGAAAAAGAGAGGCTATCCACTCGCTTTCGTTGGTGATGTTGTAGGAACAGGTTCCAGCCGAAAATCTGGAATAAATTCCGTTCAATGGCATTTTGGTGAAGATATTGAAGGAGTTCCGAATAAGAGAACTGGTGGAGTTGTTCTAGGTGGAATTATCGCCCCTATCTTCTTTAACACCGCAGAAGATTCAGGAGCTTTACCTATTGAACTCGATGTTACAAAAATGGAGATGGGGGATACTATCGACCTCTATCCATATGAGGGGAAAGTTGAGAAAAATGGTGAGGTGATAGCTACCTTCAAATTGAAACCAAATACTATCATCGATGAGGTTAGAGCAGGTGGGCGAATTCCTCTAATTATCGGTAGAGGATTGACTAAAAAGGCTCGAGAACTTCTAGGCATGGGTGAAGATGATATATTCACTCGACCAGAACAACCAGCCGATACAGGCAAAGGCTACACCTTAGCTCAGAAGATGATAGGTAGAGCTTGTGGAATGGAGGGAGTTCGTCCTGGTATGTATGTAGAGCCACAAACTCTAACAGTTGGTTCGCAAGATACCACAGGACCTATGACAAGAGACGAAATCAAAGAGTTGGCAGCTCTAAGTTTTGGAGCTGATTTGGTTCTACAATCTTTCTGTCATACCGCAGCCTATCCAAAACCTGCTGATATAAAACTGCACAATACCCTACCTGATTTTATCTCCAATCGAGGTGGTATCTCTCTTAGACCAGGTGATGGGGTTATCCACTCTTGGCTAAATAGAATGGTGCTACCTGATACAGTTGGAACAGGTGCCGACTCTCATACAAGATTTCCAATAGGTATTTCTTTCCCTGGTGGTTCCGGAATTGTTGCATTTGCTGCTGTTACCGGTTCAATGCCTCTCAATGTGCCTGAATCTGTTCTAGTTAGATTTAAGGGTGAAATGCAACCGGGTATTACCCTTAGAGATTTGGTAAATGCTATCCCTTATCAAGCGATAAAAGATGGTCTATTGACCGTTGAGAAGAAGGGTAAAAAGAATGTATTTGCTGGTCGAATTCTTGAAATTGAAGGGTTGCCAAATCTGAAAGTTGAACAGGCTTTTGAGTTAGCCGATGCATCAGCTGAAAGAAGTGCTGCCGCTTGCACCGTTCAACTCAACAAAGAACCAGTAATAGAATATATCCAATCCAATATCAAACTGCTTGAAGCGATGATAGCAGATGGATATGAGGATAAAAGAACTATCCAGAGACGAATAGACAAATTCAAAAAGTGGCTGGAAAATCCAGAACTAATGACTGCTGACAAAGATGCTGAATATGCAGCAGTGATTGAAATCGACCTAAACGAAATTACAGAACCTATCGTAGCCTGTCCAAACGACCCTGATGATGTAGCTACCCTTTCAGAAGTCTTAGCTGATAGTAATCGACCTCATCAAATTGATGAAGTTTTTGTAGGTTCTTGTATGACCAATATTGGACACTATCGAGCCTTAGGTGAAGTTCTCAAAGGAGAGGGGCAGGTTCCAGTTAGATTGTGGGTAGTTCCTCCAACTAAGATGGATGAAAAACAGCTCAACCAAGAAGGGTATTACTCTATCTTTGGAACAGCAGGAGCAAGAACAGAGGTTCCGGGTTGTTCTCTCTGTATGGGTAACCAAGCGAGAGTTGCAGATGGTGCTGTTGTCTTCTCTACCTCTACTAGAAACTTTGATAATAGAATGGGGAAAGGTGCAAAGGTCTATCTAGGTTCAGCAGAATTAGCAGCAGTTTGTGCTATGTTGGGACGACTTCCTACAAAAGAGGAGTATATGAAAATCGTTCCTGAAAAGATAGCGGGTAAAGAAGAACAAATATATAGATACCTCAATTTCCACGAAATAGAGAATTTCTCTCTCTAATATCTACTTTTGGGGGAATTTTCCCCCGTCCCTC
>DTUW01000146.1 GCA_012963895.1 Campylobacterales bacterium
ATCAGAGTTCTAATGATAAAGATTTCAACCAAACTTACAGCAATACTAGGGATTTGGTTTTCTCAACAGACTTCGAGAAGAGATTGAATATTTTCTATGTATTGAAAGATATTGCAATTAAGAAAAGTATGGATTTTGATAAAAATGGTTCTGATATGGACGAGGAATTTTCATATGACCCTGACCAACTTAAAGAGGATTTAAAAACTAAACTTGATTTAGCTTTCTCTCTATCGTTTGCCAATATTGAAGATGTTGAATTGTTCCATGTAAAAGATTTGGTATTCTCTAATGATGGAGATTTCGCAGAAAGAGAAGATACTTACGATAGAAACAGAAATTTAGACCTATATTTTGATGTTGATATGAACTACAAAGATAATTTAGAAGACAGAGAGATGACAGCTGATATAAATGGAGTATTGACCGCCAAAAGTGGCAAACACGATATTCCTTTGATGATAGATTATTTCCCAAATTTCAACACAGTATTCAGTTATAACGATATTTATGATTGGTGTAGAAATGAGATATTTGATTACAATGATAAACTAGCCCTAGATTGTCTTAATCAAAATCTCGAAAACTCTCTTTACTACCAATTCCAAAGATTGGGCTATGTTCAGTAGTTCTATCTACTGGGAGGAGTTCTCCTCCCTCTTTTTGTTTGCCTCTTGAATATAGAAATAGATAGCCTCTATCTCTTTCTCTGTAAATCTATATATAGGCATAAACCTATTTCGTTTTAATATTCCCCGTCGAAACTGCTTATAGTCCAACTGGTTTATAGGATTTGCGATAAATTCTCGTCTTCTCTTTGTGTGTCGATAGTGAGAATAGAATTCTAACCTCCACTCTTTTTCTCCTCTCTCTCCGTGGCACACATTACAAGCTATCCCTCTCGGTTCGTGGTATAACAAATCTCCATATTCAAACTTAGTTAAAAATCCACTAAATGAGATAGTAGGAATAACAAAGAGAGAGAGAAGAAAGATAGAACACCTCCTAAAACTTTTTTAGAAACCGCTTAATATTTTTTGCCGCCTGTCTAATCCTCTTTTTATTCTCAATTAGAGCTATTCGAACATATTCATCTCCATACTCTCCGAAACCTATTCCGGGACTAACAGCTACTTGGGCTTCAAGCAATAGCCTTTTACTAAATTCCAAACTACCTAAGTGGCGAACCTTTTCGGGTAGTCTAGCCCAAATAAACATTGTGGCTCGTGGTTTTCCAAGATGCCAACCGGCATTGGCGAAACTCTCCACCATTACATCTCTTCTCTCTCTATATTTGTCTCTAATTTCAGCTACACAACTCTGGTCGCCATTGAGTGCAACTGTCGCAGCAACTTGAATTGGGGTGAACATTCCATAATCGACCCAGCTCTTTATCTTTTCCAATGCTCCTATCAGCTTTCTATTGCCCACCATAAATCCAACTCTCCAACCTGCCATGTTGTAGCTTTTGGAGAGTGTAAAACTCTCTACCGCTACATCTTTTGCACCTGGAACGGTGAAAATTGAAGGAGTCTCATACCCGTCATATGTCAAATCAGCATAAGCTATATCACTGATAATATAGAAACCCTCTCTTTTTGCTAATTCCACAAGTTGGAAATAGAAATTTTTCGTAACTGTCACAGTCGTTGGATTGTGAGGAAAATTGACCACTACATATTTTGGTCTTGGAACAGATTCCCTAATGGCTATTTCCAAATCTTTGAAAAACTGCACCTCATCGAGTTCAAAATTTTCATTGAAATTTATTTTCATTTTTCTAACCGTTCCACCTGCAAGGGTAAAAGCATATGTGTGGATAGGATAGGTCGGTTCAGGGACAATAGCAACATCTCCAACATTTACAGTTGCCTCGATGAGGTGGGTATATCCCTCTTTGGAACCCATTGTAGCTATTGCTTCACTATCGGGGTCTAGCTCCACTCCATATCTTCTTTTATACCAATCAGTAATTGCTAATCTTAGTTTGTATATCCCTTTGCTAACGGAGTAGCCGTGGTTACCCTTTTTCCTTGTAGCTTCAATTAGTTTCTCTTGGATATGTTTCGGAGTATCCCCATCTGGATTACCCATGCTAAAATCTATGACATCTTTTCCATTTCGTCTCTCTCTAAGTTTTATCTCGTTTATGGAGGCAAAAATATACTTTGGAAGTCTGTTTATTTTTTCAAAAGATATATCCTCAAATTCCCTATTTTTCACCATTCTTTTAATATCTCCTAAGATTACTATGAAGATTATATCAAGTTTAATAACATAAAATATTTTTATGCTTTACTGCATATAATTTCGAAAAATTTGAAAGGAGCAACATGCCTAAGATAAATAGATATGTTGATATTGACACTGTTGAGAGAGAGGCTAAGAAGGACTATATCGATAGACACTCTCCATTTATCCATGTTCAAGGTGAAGCTAAAAAAGGTGAAAAATTGGCCGTTACTGTCAAAGTTGGAAATGAGTATTCTCACCCAGATGATTTCGACCACTATATAGCTAATATCTCTCTTTTTGATGGTGAGAAGCTATTAGCACGAGCCGATTTTATTCCTGGAACTCTTGGAAATCAAAAAAGCCAAGTAGAGGTAACTTTCAACATTATTCCAACCTCTAAAAAGTTGAACCTAGTAGCTTACTCCTACTGCACAAAACATGGAGTTTGGGAATCTGACCCTGTTGTTTGTGAAGTAGCTGAATAGAATCCACTTTTTCTCCGGGGCTGATATTTTTCAGAATACATATCGCCCCTCTCCCCCCCCTTCCCCCCAAAAATTCCAATATTTGTAAGGTCTTTCTATGGTCAAAATAGGAGTTGTTACTATCTCTGATAGAGCAAGTCAAGGAGTATATGAAGATATTTCAGGTAAAGCTATTATTGAAACCCTCAATAGCTATCTAACTACCGAGTGGAAACCTATATACAAAATTATTCCCGATGAACAGGAGATTATTGAAAAAACTCTAATTGAGCTTTGTGATGTTGAAAAATGCAACCTCATCGTTACAACAGGAGGAACAGGACCAGCTAAACGAGATGTAACCCCAGAAGCTACCGAAAAGGTTTGTAATAAGATGTTACCCGGTTTTGGTGAATTGATGAGAAGTGTAAGCCTTCAATATGTTCCAACGGCGATACTATCTCGACAAACTGCTGGAATTCGCGAAGGCAAAGATAGTAGTTCTCTGATTATCAACCTACCCGGAAAACCGAAAGCTATCCGACAATGTTTAGATGCTGTTTTTCCTGCTGTTCCATATTGCATCGACCTAATAGATGGATACTATTTGGAGACTGACGAAAATATCATCAAAGCATTTAGACCTAAGAAATAGGAGAGACATGGAATATATAGATAAGGTTCCAACCCCCTCCTATGTAATGGAGGAGAAACTACTAAAAAGAAATCTACAACTCCTCAAATTCATATCTGATAGTTCCAATCTGAAAATTTTGATGGCATTGAAGGGGTTCGCCCTCTGGAAAAGTTTTCCACTTGTTCGGCAATATCTTATTGGAACTTCTGCAAGTGGGTTGCATGAGGCTAAATTGGGATATGAAGAGTTTGGAGGAGAGATACATACCTATTCTCCTGCTTTCAATCCCGATGAGGTTGAGGAGATAGCTAAAATCAGCAATGTAATAGTTTTCAACTCATTTACCCAACTTGATAGATATTTCAATCTTGTAAAAAGTATCAACCCAAATATCTCTATTGGAATTAGGCTCAATCCCCAATACTCCTCTACAAAAGTGGAACTATATAATCCGTGCGCTCCATATTCGAGGCTTGGAATAGTTAAAAGTGAGTTTGATAAACACATAGACCAATATATAGAGAAAATCGATGGCTTTCATATTCACGGACTTTGTGAGCAGGGAGTTGAGGATTTAGAACCACTCTATCAAGCTTTTGAAACTCAATTTGGAGACTATTTTAAATATTTGAAATGGATAAATCTTGGAGGTGGTCATCTTATTACTCGTAAAGATTACGATATAGGTAGGCTTATTCAGTTTGTAAAGAATTTCTATTCAAAATATCCAGAAATAGATTTATACATAGAACCATCAGAGGCGATAGGTTGGGAAACAGGATATTTAGTGGCAGAGGTGTTGGATATTGTCCATAACGGAATGGATATCGCTATCCTTAATACATCAGCTGAAACCCACATGCCAGATGTCTTAGCAATGCCTTATCGTCCAAATGTAGTTGGAGAGGTTGAAAATGGAAAGTATCTATATAGATTTGGAGGCAATAGCTGTTTAGCTGGGGATATTATTGGAGATTACAAATTTGATAACCCTTTGAAAGTTGGGGATAGAGTAGTATTTAAAGATATGATTCACTATACAATGGTAAAAAATACAACTTTTAACGGGTTACCTTTGCCGTCTATCGTAATAGTTAAAGAGAATGGAGAAATTGAAGTAATCAAAAAATTTGGATATTTGGATTATAAAAATAGATTGTCTTAGTTCTATA
>DTUW01000147.1 GCA_012963895.1 Campylobacterales bacterium
AGCGGAATTATTGGAAAAAGTAGAGTTTGTTATTGTGATAACACCACCAGAGACTGCCCCTCCACTATGTTTAGCGGAATTATTGGAGAAATTGGAATCTACTATCTGAATATCAGAACCAAAGACCGCCCCTCCTTTCGCATAACTACCAGAAGCGGAGTTATTGGAAAAAGTAGAGTTTGCTATCTGAATATCACTACCAGAGACCGCCCCTCCACTATTAGCGGAATTATTGGAAAAAGTAGAGTTTTCTATCTGGACATTGTAACCATAGACTGCCCCTCCTTCGCCATTCCAATCATCAGAAGCGGAATTATTTGAGAAATTACAATCTTGAATAATAAGATTTACTTTACTATATATAGCCCCTCCATTATCGCTACTATTTCCATCTACAAAAGTAAGATTGGAAATTTTGACAATAGAATTGACATCGTTAGAGTTACCGGAATCTATATATAGAATTCTCGAAGAGTTTCCACCACTAAGGGTTACATTATCATCAACTCCAACTATCTCTAAATTTTCACTGCTGTTATATTCTAACTGCTCACCATCAACCAAATATAATCCAGATTTCAGAGAGATAGTATCACTCTCATTGTTATTCTCTGCATCTTTTAATGCCTGTCGCAACTCTGAAATATTGGTTACTGAAAATTCAGCCCCAAATAGTGCGATTGTCGCAAATAAAAAACTAAATAGTAGTTTCATATTTCTCCTTTCAATATCGATATTACTATTTTATATATTTTTCCATCAAAAACATTATGCAATTATTCACCTTTTACTATCCTCCCCTCGCCCTGCAACATACAAACTTTTCTAACTCCATTTACCTGATGGACTATCCTAATTTTTGGAGATTTCGATATAGGCTCTATTCTATCCCCTGAAACAACCTCTATATATCCATTTTCACACTTTGGAATATATCCCCTTTCCCTTGCTTGATTATCAGAAATTGAATTCTCCTCTCCTCCACTACACGAAATAGAGATAAACAATACCAATATTAGTAATATATACCTCATTCTATCTCCATTACTCTATTTAGAGGGGTCTCAATAGTGATTTTATCTCTCTCCATTTTAATATCTGTTCCTGCTGAGAAAGAGCCTCGAATCGTTGGAATAGTTCTATCTTCATTCTCTTTTATATAGCTTGTTATCTCTCCATATCTATCAATTTTCACTCCTAAATTTTCTCTCTGGAATTCCGTTTTAGATTTATCTACCTCTATATAGCTACCACTACCTAAACTAAGAATTTTATTACTACCCTTTCTATACTCGATTTTACTATTACCTAATGAGATATATTCATATTGAGATGTCTTGATACTACTTCTATTTAGGTCTGCTGAAATATCTCCTATTCGAACCCTGCTACCCTCATTGACAACCTCAACTACCCCATCACTATATATCACTATATCCCCTAACTCCAATCTATCATCTACAAAATTTGGCGGAGTTTCACTATTGGAAATAACTTTTTTCCCACTATTTGAAGATACCTTTATTCTTCTATCTCCAATAGATATTGATGAGGTCGCCTCCTCCTCAGCTCCAATTTTCAAAACTCTAAATTGGAAATCTTTTACCTTGTCTCTCCACTTAGCTGTAAGATGAACATATCTATCTGATAGTAATTTGTCTCTATGAACTTTCCCATCTGTTGAGATGATTTCAGAATTGGACGAATCCCAAACCACCACCGAACCATCAGGAAACCTATCGGGTAGATATAAATCTGAAACTACTCTATATCTACTACTATTGTTTTTCAATACTCTTCTATAACTCAACCAATCTATATCGTAATCTCTAAATCTTACTCTAAAACTCTTTGTTAGATTGTAATCCCCCTTCGATATAGTGGCGGTGATATTTCCATCTGAACCGTTCCTATCTATTTTCCAAGATATATTGGTATCAAATAGCCAACTAGTCGGTAAATCCAATTCAGAATATATATGGTCTTGACCTGTATTCTCTCCTCTTATCTTCTCAAAAGTTAGATACTCTTTTGCTTTCTGAACCGCTTCTATATCGTTAGATATATATTCAGGGATAGATAGTAGAAAACTTTTATATCCAATAAATCCGCTATTCTCAATCGTAGCGGTAAGTTGAACTATCTTTCTCTCTCCTCCACCCTGATAGACCACTCCACTATCTGATATATATCTCTGGTTCGAACTTCTCCAAAAGATATTAGAACTATATAGATAGTCTGGTAGATTCAGCTCCTCTGTAATATAGTCCTGATACCTATTTTTACCTCGAATAAGATTGAAGACCAATAGATTTTTTACCTTCTCTATCTCAATTTGGGCTGGGGCTGGATATATTCGAACTTTGAAACCTGTTTCACTACTCAAATTCTTATCATCTTGAACCACTACCGATATATTGGCTTCTCCTATCTGTTGCGGTTTGATTGAGAGATATAGAGAGTCTCGCTCTGTTTCAACCTCTACAATATCGCTATCTGATGAGGTGGCAAATACTCTAATACTATCTCCATCGTCATCGTATATATCCAGATTTACAACCTCATAAATTCTATTAGGTGAGCTTGTAAATTCAATATTTTCAATCTCTCCAATGTATGGAGGGTCGTTGATTGGACGAATTGAAAAGGTTACTTTTTTTCTAACAACCCCCCCGAAACCATCGCTAAACTCCAAAGTTAGCCTATCCGTTCCATTTTCATTGGAATATGGGGTATAGATTAGGTTTCCATGTTCAATAGATACTTTTCCAAGCTCTCCACCTTCAACTATCGATATAGCCACCTCATCATTTTCATCATCTTCATATATCAAAGGGATAGAGATATTAGTATCTTCATCAAACTCAAAAGAGCTGTTTAGTTCAACTTTTGGAGGGGTGTTGAGAGCTATTGGATTGAGGTATCCTAAATTACCAACCACTCCAATAACTCCTATATTTTGGTAACTTGATGAGGTGGAGAGAAGAGCAGAAAGAGAAGAGGAGAAGAGGATTAGAGATAGAATATTTCTCATTCTACTTCAATTCCTGCCGATTGAAGAGCCTTTTTTAGTTTCTCGTTTTCATTTTTCAACTCTTTGATAGCCTCAATTAGAAGAGCCACCATATTTGGATATGAGACTGTAAGATACCCATTACTATCTTTGGAGACAAGTTCAGGAGCTACCTTTTCAACATCTTGGGCAATAACTCCCATTTGACGACTTGAATTTTTCTTTTCATCTCTCCAATAGAAGGTAACCCCCTTTATCTTCTCAATTTTCTCTAATGGCTTCTCAATTTTGTGAATATCTCTTTTAAGTCGAATATCAGAAGATTGATGGAGAGAACCGGCAATATTCATATTTCCAGACATATAGAACTCCAAACCATTTTGTCTATGGCTCTCATCTACTCCATTTCCAATTACAAATATTAGACCCGGAATATCTCCTCTATTGTAGAGACCAATAGCCAATTCACCTGTCTGGTCGGCAATAGTTCCAGCTCCAAAAGCTGTTGCCATTCCACCGGTAGCAGTAGTTTTATATCCAGAAGCGATGGAATAGCCTCCAATAGCCCTCGAACCATATCCAAAGGCGGTAGAGTGAAGTCCGATAGCTTCTGTCTTTTCTCCAAAAGCGGTTGAATAGATTCCGTAGGCTTTCGTCTTTTTACCCCAAGCTAAGCTATTGAGTCCCGGGTTTTGGCTTCCATCTGAATTTAGAATATAGTTTCTATCTCCTATATCTTGACCATTTACCAAGAGTCGCCCAAATATCTCTACCCTATCTCTTTTCACATTCAAAATATCAGAACGATATTCATCTGTTCCGTTACCGATAGAAAATAGTGAGCCGTTTTGGTCTGGGCGGTTGAATTCTCCAATAGCTAACTGGTTCATCTGGTCGGCTATTGTCCTTCTTCCAAATGCGGTAGCTCCAACTGCCGTTGCTCTGGTTTTCCAACCCCAAGAGGTCGCATATCCTTCTGTTGCTTCTGTTCTGTATCCCCAAGCGGTGGAATAGTCTTTTGTGGCTTTGGTTCTATATCCCCAAGCGAGACTATTTTCTCCCCCTGTCTCTACCCCCTGAGATTTGAGAAGAGATGCCAAATCCTGTTTTTCCAACTTTTCAAGGTCTATCTCACCATTTCCATCAGAGTCCCAATCTCCAATATCCATCTTTTGAGGTAACACCATCTCAATATCTGAAATAGTTCTATTCTGTTCTGATGCAACCTGTTGAAGGTAGGTAATATCTTCTCTATTGTTAGATGAGAGGGTGTCAATATCTGATATTTTCTTATCATATTTGTTAATACTCTTTTCAAGTCCAGTTAGTCGAGTAGATAGGTCGGAAAAATCTGTTCCATTTAGGAAAAATTGTCCATCTATCTCAACTTTGGAATTTGAGACGAGAAAAATATTACTTCTACTATTTTCATTCTCTCCATTTCCAACGACAAAAAAGGGCATCAAC
>DTUW01000148.1:0-14496 GCA_012963895.1 Campylobacterales bacterium
ATATATCAACAAATTTATTGAACTTGTTCATAATACTATTAGAGAAGCAAAAGAGACTAATAAAACCAATTCAGAACAAACTTCTATTTTGAGTAAGAATTCTCAACATATTATTGAGAACATCAAAGAAGCAACAGATATTGTTAGCAATATTGCCAATAGAATGAGCGGAGTCAAATCTGTTGTTATTGCCTCTTTAAAAGAGACTGAAAATACCCAAAAACAGATTGAACAGGCTTATGATGATTTGGTGGAGACTCAAAAGGTGATAGACCAGCTTGTAAATGATGTTCGAGAATCTTCTATAAGAGATTTAAAATTGGCTGACAGTTTGGTAAAAACCAATCAAGAGGTTGATAATGTAAAACAAACCATATCTAATATAGATGAGATAGCTGAACAGACCAACTTATTGGCTCTAAATGCTTCGATAGAGGCAGCAAGAGCTGGTGAACAGGGTAAAGGTTTTGCAGTAGTTGCTGATGAGGTGCGGTCTCTTGCAGAACAAACCCAAAACTTTATCAATAAAGTCAATGAAGCTATTGATGTTGTAGTTGATAATGTGAAACATATTTCAGAAGAGATGAACACGAAAAGAGAATTTATCAATAATCTTCAAGCAATATCTACACAAGTAGAAGCAACCACCCAAAAAAGTATCTCCATTATGAATGACACATTGAACTTATCCACTAATAACATGGAGGAGAGCAAAAAGTCTGCTAATACTATTACTGAACTTACAGATAGTATTTTGAAAGTAAATTCATTATCTCAACAGAATCTATATGATTTGGCAAATATTAGAGATGCAATAGAGAAGTTGGAGGAATTTACTAAACGACTAAACGAACAATTACATCAATTTAGAACATAGGAAAAGTAGTGAAAAGAGATTTTATTTCTTATATCCACTCTATGGAGGTATTAGCCTCTCTTACTAGGGTTGGAAATTGGGAAAAAGTTCCACTTCAAAATAGTTTAGGACGAGTGTTAGCTGAGGATATTATCGCCTCTGAAAACTCTCCATCAGCTCCAACCTCATCGCTAGATGGCTATGCTATTAAAGCAAAAGACCAGAAACTGCAAGGGCTAAGAGTTCTCAATATCGACAATCCAGCAGGTAGTGATATAGATATAGAACTCAACGATGGAGAGGCGATAAAGACCTTTACAGGCTCAATTATGCCTAAGGGTTCGGATACTCTAATTCCTGTTGAAAATGTTGGAGAGGTTGGAGGTAGATTATATATAGATAAACCTGTTCCTATCGGTTATGGAGTTCGTCCAGTTGGAGAGGTATATAAAAAAGGAGATACCATTATCCCAAGAGGGACAGAGATAGGATATATCGAAATAGGGGTATTGGCATCTCTCAATATAACAAGTGTTCGAGTATTTCAAAGACCAAGAGTAGCTATTCTCTCAACAGGTAGCGAAATATTAGAAGTTGGAGAGGAGAGAACCAATCCCGCCCAAATTCGAAGCTCCAATAACTACACAATTGAAGCTATGGTTAGAAAACATGGAGGAGAACCTATCCAATTAGGAATAGTAAAAGATGATAGAGATTCTATTTTGGAAGCTCTGGAAAACAGTATTACAAGCGGAGCAGAATTTATTGTAACCACCGGCGGAGTGAGTGTGGGAGATTACGATTTTGTAACTGATGTAGTTGAGAAGCTGGGATTTAAAAAACTATTTCACGGGGTTCGAATAAAACCGGGACAACATATTCTACTAGCTACCAACGGTTACCAAATTCTGCTATCTTTACCGGGATTTGCCTACTCTTCAACAGTTACAGCTATTCTATATCTTCTGCCTCTAATTCGGGGATATTTGGGGCAGGAGTTCCAAACTCCTACTATAAAAGCATTTCTAAAAGAGAAGCTATATAGAAGGGCGAAAAATAAAACTGAATTTGTGGCATGTAATTTGCAATATGAGAATGGAAATATTTTCGCGGGATTTGAAGGTAAGAAAGTTGGAACTAGTGCAATTTTGACCAATATGTTGAATTCCGCCTCTCTTGTTGTGCTACCTGAACAGGGTAGAGACTTAGAAATAGGTGAAGTTGTAGATGTAATAGTGGTATGATAGTTTTGCAATATGTGATATAATCACAGCGATTATGTAAAAAAATATTTGGAGGTAGCCTCTTGAAAATTTTAGTTGTTGATGATAGTTCAACTATGAGAAGAATTATTAAAAATACACTTGGTAGATTGAACTATAAAGATGTGATTGAAGCTGAAAATGGGGTTGAGGCTTGGGCTCACATGCAAGAGAATAAAGATTTAGGTATGTTGATTACTGACTGGAATATGCCAGAGATGAACGGTCTTGAACTTGTGAAAAAGGTTCGAGCTTCTGGGGATTTCAACGACCTACCAATTATCATGGTAACCACTGAGGGAGGTAAAGCAGAAGTTATTACAGCCCTTAAAGCTGGGGTAAATAACTATATTGTTAAACCATTCACTCCGCAGGTTCTAAAAGAGAAGTTGGCAGCTGTTATGGGTGTTGATGGATAGGCAGTTCTATTATGAACTGAAAGTTATCCCCCCTTCTAAATACTATCATCTATTTCTAGACTTTCTATTAGAAATTAGCGATATTGGATTGGAGGAGCTGGACGGCTCTCTAATCCTTCGTAGTGAAAACTCCTTTCAAGATATTCAATTTGCTATCAACTATTTTGCTGAACAGCTTTCCAAAAAGTTTGGTGAAAAAATAGATTTGGAGATTTTCGAGGAGAAGAGAGAAAATATAGATTGGATAAAGAGGTTTCAAGAGAGTATTAAACCCATCTATATCCCTCCTTTCTATATTCACCAAAGTTGGAACCCTCCAAAAGATGGAGCTGAAAATATCATTATTGACCCCGCCCTCGCTTTCGGTTCAGGACACCACGAAACCACCTCATCAGTTATTGAATTTTTGATAAAGATAGTTGGTAATAGCGATAGGGTTTTGGATATCGGAACAGGTAGCGGAATTCTTGCTATTGTCTCAGCAAAATTGGGGGCTGTTGTGGATTTTTGCGATATTGATGAGGTAGCCGTTGAAAGTGCGAAAGAGAATTTTCAGAAAAATGGTCTCCAATTTCGAAATTGTTGGGTCGGTTCAGCAAATGGAACAGATGAAGAATATTCCATAGTCTTAGCCAATATAGTGGCTGATGTGATAGTTGCACTATCTAATCAGATAGCAAATAGAGTAGAAGAGGGGGGATATTTGGTGTTATCTGGTATTTTGGTCGGAAAAGAGAAGAGAGTTTTAGACTTTTTCCCTCAATTTACGATATTAGATAAAATTATAAAAAATGAGTGGATAACTCTTCTATTGAAAAAGGATAGTTAGAGACAATGATATTAGTGATGAAAAGTGGAGCAACCCAAGAAGAGATAGACAAAACAGCTCAACAGATAAAAACTTGGGGACACGATGTAAGTATTTCCAAAGGGGAATATCAGGTAGTAATAGGAATTATAGGAGATAAACAGGATTTGGCAGGAAAACCATTGCATACATTGCCGGGAGTTGAAAAAGTCTTAGAGGTTTCAGCTCCATACAAAAAAGCGAGTCGAGAATTCCACCCAGAAGATACCGTAATAGATGTTCAAGGGGTCAAGATTGGAGGAGGACATAAAGCTATTATTGCCGGTCCTTGCTCAGTTGATACCTATGAAAATCTGATACTGGTAGCAAAAGCGGTTAAAGAGGCTGGGGCAACGATGCTACGAGGTGGAGCTTTCAAACCTCGAACTAGTCCATACTCTTTCCAAGGAAAAGGGGAAGAGGGGCTAAAAATGCTCGTTGAGGCTCGAAAAGAGACCGGATTACCGATAGTAACCGAGTTGTTAAGTGAGAAAGATATAGATTTGGTCTATCAATATGCTGATGTGATTCAGATTGGTGCGAGAAATATGCAAAATTTCGCCCTCCTAAAAGAGATAGGGAAACTCGGGAAACCTGTAATTTTGAAAAATGGTATCGCTTCAACGGTAAAAGAGCATTTGATGTCTGCTGAGTATGTGATGAGTGGTGGATTGAACGATGTGATATTAGCCCTTCGAGGAACTAGAAGCTATGAGACTGCTATGAGAAATACCTTAGATGTTGGATTGGTTCCTTATCTTCAAAAATTGACCCATCTACCTGTAATTATCGACCCTTCACATTCAGCAGGTAAAAGGGAGTTTGTAAGTGCATTGGGATATGCTGGTATGGCAATTGGAGCTGATGGAATGATTGTAGAGGTTCATCCTTGTCCAAGTTGTGCATTATCAGATGGAGACCAAGCACTACTACCAGAAGATTTCGACTATTTGATGAAAAAGATTTCCAAATTAGAAAGCTGGAATCAAAAAGAGTGGAAAAAAGAATTTGGCTCTATGCAGAGTAGCCAACTATTAAAAGGATAGGAGTATGGGAATGCCGGGCGGTTTTGAATTAGTTGTAATTTTGGGAATTGTTGTCCTGATTTTTGGAGGAAAAAAGATACCTGAATTGATGAAAGGTATTGGAGCGGGTATCAAAAATTTCAAACAAGCAGTTAAAGATGATGAAGGTGCTAAGCCTGAAATAGCTAATAATACAAATACTACGAACACTACTACAACTACTGCAAATACTACTACCAATACCAATACTACAAACACAAAAGAATCCTAATTTTTCTACCTCATCGAGCCAGGTCGATACCTATCGATTGGCTCTCTTTTTTATAATATATCTATCTCAAAATCCATATTAGGAACTGTTTTAATGAAAAATATTGTTAAAAGTATTATTGAAAAAGAACTAAATCGCTCTATTGTCTTAGAGAGACCGAAAGATAAGAGATTTGGACACTTTGCAACTCCTGTTGCTTTCTCTATGGCTAAGGAGCTTAGAAAATCTCCTATGGTAATTGCTGAGGAGCTTTCACAAGAGTTGAGCAACCTGCCCCAGTTCTCCAAAGTTGAGGCTGTGAAGGGGTATATAAATTTCTATCTAAGTGATGATTTTCTCAATAGTGAAGCTGATAAGTTTGTAAATAGTGATGAGGTGGTTTCGGAAAAGAGAGAGAAGATTCTATTAGAGTTTGTGAGTGCTAATCCTACTGGTCCTCTCCATATTGGACATGCAAGGGGTGCAGTCTATGGAGATACCTTATTGAGAGTTGGACGAGCCTTAGGATATCAGATAGATAGTGAATACTATATCAACGATGCAGGGCGACAGATAGAGCTATTGGGGCTATCTATCTACTATGCTGGTGTAACCAATATCCTAAATCGAGAGATGGAAGAACCAGAAGAGTATTACAGAGGGGACTATATTGTAGATTTAGCCCGTGAAGCATATCGAGAGTTTGGAGAAGATATTTTTACAAAAGAAGATATATCCAAACTTTCCGATTGGGGTAAAGATAAGATGATGGAGGAGATAAAATCCAATCTCTCATCTATCGGGATAGAGTTTGATAATTTTGTCTCTGAAAAGTCGCTCTACTCCAATTGGGAAACTGCATTAGAACGAATTCGAGAACGGGGCGGAGCATACGAAAAAGATGGAAAAATTTGGTTGAAATCAACCCAATTTGGAGATGAAAAAGATAGGGTGGTGGTTCGTGATAATGGAATGCCAACCTATCTTGCAGGTGATATTATCTACCATATGGACAAATTTGAGCGGGGATATGATAGATATATCAATATATGGGGAGCTGACCACCACGGATATATTAAACGGGTTCAATCGGCTATCGAGTTTCTAGGATTCGATTCCAAAAAGTTGGAAATATTACTAACTCAGATGGTGGCTCTTCTCAAAGATGGAGAGCCTTACAAAATGAGCAAACGGGCTGGTAATTTCATTCTTATGAGAGATGTTGTAGATGAGGTGGGTTCAGATGCTCTACGATTCATATTCGCCTCTAAGCGACCAGATATTTCTTTGGAGTTCGATATTTCAGACCTATCTAAGCAGGATAGTTCAAACCCTATCTACTATATCAACTATGCTCATGCTCGAATCCATTCACTTTTTAGAAAGAGTCAATATTCGAAAGATGAGATTTTGGCAGTTCAGTTTTCCAATTTAGGAGAGAGAGAGAAAGATTTACTATTCAACTCTCTACGACTATTAGATATTTTAGAAGAGACTTTCAACAGTCGAGAAACTCAAAAGCTTACCGATTACCTATATAGCTTAGCTTCTGATTTCCATAGTTTCTATAACACTACTCCTATTATTGAAACACCAAACGAAAAACTACTTTTAAAACTCTCTTGGGTTGTAGCTTCTTCTATCAGAAAAGGGCTAAAACTTCTCGGTATTGAAGCAAAAGAGAGAATGTAGATGGAGCAAACAAAAGCAGGGTTTGTAGCCCTTGTAGGTCGTCCCAATGCTGGAAAAAGCACTCTACTAAATTGGCTATTAGGTGAAAAGATAGCTATTGTCTCACATAAGGCTAATGCTACCCGCAAGAGGATAAATGGTATCGTCATGTATCAGAACCACCAAATCATTTTGGTAGATACCCCAGGACTTCACGAGCGAGAGAGGCTACTCAACCAGTTCATGTTAGAGGAGGCTTTGAAAGCTATTGGGGACTGCGACCTCATCATATTCCTAGCCCCTGTTTATGATAAGTTGGATAACTATGAGAAGTTTTTACAGCTCTCTAATCGTCCCCATATTCTAGCTTTGACCAAAATCGATGAGGTTGAGAGTGGTAAGGTTTTAGAGAAAATAGCTGAATATCAGAAATATAGTGATAAGTTCTTAGAACTTATTCCTATATCAGCCAGAAAGGGGGTAAATAGAGATGCTCTCCTCTCTTCGATTGTGAAATATCTCCCCGATAGTCCATATCTCTACGACCCTGAGGAATTGACAACGGAATATATTAGAGACATATATAGGGAGTTTATCCGTGAAGCTATCTTTGAAGAGACAAGCGGAGAGATACCGTATGAAAGTGATGTAGTGATTGACAAAATAGAAGAGGGCGGAGAGATAGAGAAGATATATGGAACGATAATAGTAGAAAAGAGAAGCCAGAAAATGGTAATAGTTGGAGAGAAGGGGCGAACTATCAAGAGAATTGGAAAAAGTGCCAGAAAGAAGATAGAGAAATTTATAGAGAGACAGGTATATTTAGAACTATTTGTATCTGTTAAAAAAGGGTGGTCTAAACATAAAAAATCATTGGAGGAGATTGGGTATATATTCTAATACTCCATATACTCCTCTGAAAGTTCAAACTCGTCAGACCCAGGAGGGATATAGAGGTGTAATCTCTTGCTCTGGAAATACTCCTCTATTACCTTCTGAATCTCGCTATCTTCTACAACAGAGCTATTGTCCTCTATCTTTTCCGAGTTTTCCAAATTGGAAATATTGTTTTCGTAGTAAGATATATCAGGAGAGACATTGGAAATAGAGGCTTCACAATAGAGCTTGTATCTTTCATAAGGCTGGTTGTGATACTTTCCATCTTTGAAGTCTCTTAGGAGGATTTGCAACTCCTCTACTGCCCTATCTCGAAATCTGAAAAACTCTTTTTTCCTATTTTCCGGAACAGAACTACGAATTTTTATCGCTACAACCTTTTCAGGGTCGATAGCCACTCCATTGTGGTATAGTCCAAAGTGAAGGTGGGGACCTGTTGAGAGACCAGTAGAACCAACCTCTCCTATCTTTTCCCCCTGCTTAACATAGCTACCAATTTTTACCCCTTTGACAATTTTACTCATATGAGCATAGAGAGATAGGTATCCTCCTCCGTGTTGAATCTTTACCGTTTTCCCATATCCTCTACTCCAACCGGCAAATACAATTTTTCCATCAGTAGTAGCATATACAGGGGTGCCAGTTGGAGCTGCATAATCTACCCCTAGATGGGCTCTATATTTTTTCAAAATAGGGTGCCATCGTCGTTTAGTAAATTTTGAAGAAATCCAATATTTCACATTTTGGAGAGGGCGAATAAGTCTATTTTTCTCTATTCTCTTACCCTCAATATCGTAATTTACCCCTTCAAACCCTAAAACATACTTCTTTTTCCGCCCAGTTTGGAGCATCGCTATTTCCAATTCAACTCCACCAAAATGCAATCCTAAACGGAATTTTTGATAGTAAATCATAGCCATAATACTATGTTTGTATATCTCTCTATTGAAATCAACTCTATTTTTGAAAATCTGAACGAAATATTCTGCAACCCTACCGTAATTGGTAACTTTCTTAATATCATTGAATACAGAGCTACCAGTTATCCTAACTACAAAATCCCTTTTTTGTTTGATATATTCAATAGGGATACTTTCCAAATAATATTTACCCCTCCTTTTGTAGATATGTATCTGTAACTCTTCTGAAATAGGGATTAGCACCTGCAAAATGGAGGAATTCTCATCGGTTAATAGATAGTAATCACTACCTGCCTGAATATCCTCCATGTTCTTTTTTGTCTCATCATCAGCATCGTAGTAGAGATTTGTAGGCAGATGGTTGTTTTGGAGAAACTCTGTAAAACTAATACTCTCTCCCCAATTCAGCTTTTCTATCTTAGCCGACCAAAGCAGAGAGAAGAGGAAAACAGAAAAAAGAGAGAAATATTTCAAATCCTATCTACTCTATATCAATCCTATTTAGTGCTGAAAATATCGCCTTTATAGATGCCTTAGTTGTATCGGTATCGATACCAACTCCAAATCTCCTATCAAAATTTTCCGTCTCTATCTGAACATAAGCCACTGCAACCGCTTCTGAACCACTCCCCTTAGAGTGTTCGTAAAATGAGATAATATCGAATTGGTAAGGAACTACCGATTTTATCGCCTTAGTTGAAGCATCTAAAATACCATTCCCCTTCTCTTTAACACAATAGAGCTTGTTGCGATATTTGAATTCTAATTGACACTTCACTCCGCCATCTTTTTTCTGTTTTCTTTTGAAATTGACAAACTCAAATACCGGTTTTTCAATCTTCAAGTAATGTTTTTCAAACTCTTCAAATATCTCCTCAGGTGATAGCTCTCTCTCAACCTCATCGCTCTTTTTCTGGATAATTCGTCCCACTTCTGGGTGCATCTCCTTAGGTAGTTTGAAGCCAAATTTCTGTTCTAAGATGAAAGCCACTCCACCTTTACCAGATTGAGAATTTATTCTAATAATATCTTCATAGGTTCGACCAACATCACTTGGGTCGATTGGAAGATATGGAACTTCCCATAATGGATCATCTTTCATCTTTTGGTATCTAAGCCCCTTATTTATCGCATCTTGATGCGAACCTGAAAAAGCGGTATATACGAGTTTGCCGATATATGGATGTCGGACATGGGTTTCAATTTCTGTAACCTCTTCAACCACCTCCTGAACCCTATCAAGATTGGAAAAGTCCAATTTGGAATCTACCCCTTGGGTTGTCATATTTAGGGCGAGGGTAAGAATATCGACATTTCCAGTCCTCTCTCCATTTCCCAATAGAGTTCCTTCAACTCTATCAGCTCCTGCAAGTAGTGCCAACTCTGTTGCTGCGATGCTTGTCCCTCTATCGTTATGGGCATGAACAGAGATAATGATATTTTCCCTCTCTACTAAGTTTCTACCCATCCACTCTATCTGGTCGGCATATATATTGGGAGTTGCCATCTCAACCGTAGCTGGTAAGTTGATAATCATCTTTCTATTTTCAGAAACTCCCCACCTTTCAATAACTCGATTACAAATCTCTTTGGCAAATTCCAATTCAGTCCCTGTAAAGCTTTCAGGTGAGTATTCCAGCACAATTTCACCATCGAACTTCTCAGCCTCTCTCTTTATCAAATCTACTCCATAGAGGGCTATATTTATTATTTCCTCTTTACTCTTTTTAAATACAATTTTTCTCTGGGCAACAGAAGTTGAATTATAGAGATGGACTATTGCCTGTTCTGCTCCTTGAAGTGCTTCGAAAGTCTTTTTGATGAGGTGTTCTCTCGCCTGAACGAGAACTTGAATAGTTACATCATCAGGGATTAGGTCATCTTCAATCAATTTCCGAGTGAATTTGAATTCAGTGGCTGATGCTGATGGAAATCCAACCTCAATCTCTTTGAATCCTATGTCTAATAGTAAATTGTAAAGTTTCAATTTTTTTCTCAAATCCATAGGGTTGATTAGAGCCTGATTTCCATCTCTCAAATCGACACTACACCATATAGGAGCTTTCTCTATTCTCTTATTTACCCAAGTTCTATCGGGCAAATCTACTTGTGGGTAAGGGACATACTTACCTGCTGGAATACCTTTCATCTATCTATAACCTCAAATTTTCAAAGTAATGAAATTTTACATTAAATAGCTATCTCTTCTACTACATCTAAACTAAATCCGTGGATACCTATAAACCCTATCTCTTTCGATTGTGATGTGATTAGTCGTATCTGATTGACCCCCAACTCTTTCAAAATCTGAGCCCCTATTCCAAATTCTCTAATATTGTTCTCTTGTGGATTGGAAGAATCTAAAAAGACCAATACCCCTCCATTCTGTTTTAGATATTCGATAGACCTTACCAATGAACTATATTTTTTACTATTGGTTAGCAAATCTACATCTAAGCCGACATGGTGAAATTTCACATTTGCTATCGAGTGTTTAGAGTAGAATTGGATAGCAGTATGGAGGCGGTTGAGATGGTCTTTAAATAGGTATCTCTTTACTCGAACTCCAAACATCTCTATCTCATTCTGTTCCATAAGAGATATTAGCCTCTCATTTTGTAATCTATACTCAACAATATCAGAAATATATACAACTCTCAAATTATATTTTTCTGCAAACTCCAATAGGTCTTTTCGTCTTGCCATCTCTCCATCATCTTTCATAATTTCACATATTACGGCACTCTCTTGAAGTCCTGCAAGACGACACAAATCTACTGAACCCTCAGTATGTCCCGTTCTCCTTAAAGTCCCGCCATTTTTCGCTATTAGGGGGAATATATGTCCGGGTCTAACCAAATCCTCAGCCTTACCCAATGGGTCGGCTAATATCTTGATAGTCATGTCTCTCTCAATTGCTGAAATACCAGTAGTAGCCTCTTTTGCATCTACCGATATTGTGAAGGCTGTTTCATACGATGAGGTATTTTTAGAAACCATAGGAACAAGTTCGAACCTCTCGGCTATCTCTTCTGACAGGGCAACACATATCAACCCCTTTCCATAAGTGGCTAAAAAATTTACCTTTTCAGGGGTGCTAAATGTTGAAGCATAGACCAAATCCCCCTCATTCTCTCTATCTTCATCATCTATCATAATGATGATTTCGCCCCGTTTCAGAGCTTCTATCGCCTTTTTTACTCTCTCTATTGCCATCTTTTCCCGCTTTCAGTTTTTGAAATATTATATCAACCTCATCTACTATCTGTTTTGGTTCTATCTCTCTAATGGAGTAGTCTTGTTTATCTATCTTTCTATGGTTTATCTTTGAAGAGGACTTTATCACTCTATTTATCGGTGTCTGAAAAGCCTGTTCTATCGGAGTCAGTCCAAAGAGGACAATAGAGGGGATATTCATAGCCCAAGCGATATGGGTTGGTCCTGTATCGTTTCCAATAACTATCGATGAGGTGGAGATAAAATATTTCAACTGGTCGAGGTTCATCTTTGGAGCGAGGGATATATATTGAGACCTATTGGATAGCCACTCCCCTATCTCTCTCTCATGTTGAGACCCCCAAACTACCAATATATCCTTTTGCAACATCTCTGCCACTTCTAAAAACTTCTCTTTTGGATAGTTTTTCTGCTCCATAGAAGAGCCAACCACAAATATAATTTTTCCATTAGCTGAAATAGAGGTATCTTGAAAAAATAGGTGGGCGGACTTGTGAAGAATATCAGATTTAGAGATGGAGAGGTTGAGAATATCATTTATCAATTTGAAATTTCTCCAAATCTTGTTTTCAGAGTAGGAGATATGGGAGTGGTGTCTATATAGAAGTGAAGCTATTCGCTCCTTAGCTGAATTGAAGGAAAAACCGGCTGTATTCTTTGAAATAAGCCGAGAGACTATCGCAGACTTTATCAGCCCCTGCAAGTCTATAACTAAATCGTAGTTCTTTTTGGAAATTGAATCTATTTGAGATAGGAGGGACTGGATATTGTTCCAACTCCTATCTACTTTGAGGGATTTCAAATTTATGGAGTGGAGAGTGGAGATATATGGATTGTGTTCCAATATTTCTCTAAAACTCTCTTCTATTAACCAATCTATTTCAATATCTGGTCTCTCTCTTTTGATAAATTGCAAAACAGCAGAAGAGTGGATAATATCTCCAAGAGCTGTGAGCCTAACGAGGAGAATTCTCATTTTTTGTTATAAAAATAGTTCATCGCCTCCATATATCCATCAACACTACCACAATCGAACCGTTTTCCTTTGAACTTATAGGCTATCACTTTTCCATCTTTTGCCAACTCTTGAAGTGCATCGGTAACTTGGATTTCTCCACCTGCACCCGGTTCGGTCTTTTCAAGAATATCGAAAATTTCAGGGATTAGAATATATCGACCAATTATTGCGAGATTACTTGGGGCTTCTTCTGGTTTCGGTTTTTCAACCATGTTGCTAACTCTGAAAATACCATCTTCAACCTCATCACCTGCAATCACTCCGTAACTCTCTGTTTTCTCCTGCGGAACCTCCATAACTGCAACAATGGCACATTGATATTTTTCATAAATATCTACCATCTGTTTCATCACACCATCACCAGATGGGTTATCACATATATCATCAGCCAAGACTACTCCAAAAGGTTCATCACCAATCATACTTTTAGCCTTGAAAATAGCATCTCCAAGCCCTCGCATAGCTCCCTGTCGTCGAAATGTGAAAGTTCCTTTTTGGATAAGTGAGTTGATAGGTTCTAATAGTTTCAACTTCTTAGGCTTATTTTGTAGTTCTGTCTCCAATTCGTAGTTTTTATCAAAATAGTCCTCTATCGCCCCCTTTCCTCGACCTAAGATAATATTTACATCGGTCAATCCTGCATCTATCGCCTCTTCTACTCCATAATGGATTAGGGGTCTATCTTTGACGGGCAACATCTCTTTTGGCACCGATTTGGTAGCTGGTAAAAATCTAGTTCCATATCCTGCTGCTGGAAATAGGGATTTTCTTACTCTGGACATAGTTATCCTTTTAATAGAAATTGTGAAAGTATGTGAATATTTTAATATAAATTGGTAGAAATGTTTTGGAAATAAGCCCCCAAGAAGGGGGGGGGAGAAGGAGAGTGGCTAATTAGTTTGGTAAGGGGTTGTTTGGTCGTCTCTACTTGAATTCTGTTCGTAGCTTGGATAGTTGTTATCAGCTGGTTGTCCTGGTTGGGTATCTAACCCCTCTTTGGAGCTATAATCGTTTTCAGATGGAATTTGAGGGAATGAACTCTCTTCTATGACCTTAGCTCCTTGGTCAGGTAAAGCTGGAATATCCTCAGGACTCTTGACAGCATCTTTTGGAACTTTTTGTTGTGCTACCTTACATATACCTTCATCTTCATCAAATATCTCATTTTCTTGACATTTACTCATTGCAATAGTTCTTTGGACTTGGTTTATGATACTTTCTATATCAATAAGGTTATTACCCTGTTCTATATTCTCTGAAAGAACTGAAATAGCAACTTTTTTATCTTCTGATTTTTCTAAAACTTGGTTGATAGCCAAAGCTACATCTAGGCTATTGTTAATATCGGCAACCCCTTTTACAACAGCATCACTTACAAGATTTCTAACATCTTTATCATCTAATAGAGTGAAATTATTTTCCAATATTGTTTTATAACTCTCTACAACCTCGTTAGTAATAGTTCTATTTTCATCTATCTGCTCGGCTACTTGGTCAATGACCTTTTCAACTACATCAGACGGCTTTTTGACACTTTCAACGATGAGGTTAGCTAGGGTTTCGCTATTTGTTTCAGAAATAGATGGGTCAAGTTTAGGCAATAGTTCTTTTATTACACTCCCATCATCTGAATATATAGCATCTTGTTGAGAAAGTTTGGAAAGTATTTCAGCTCTATCTATATCTTTACCTAAGCTATCGACTATATTAGCCACAATAGTTCCATATTTCTCACCCTCTGAAATATCAAACAACTTATCTGAGGTTGTTCCAAGAGCTTTTGCGATGCTCTCTTTTGCCTCTGAAATATTCTTATCACTCCAACCACTTTGAGAGGCTCTAAGAACTACCAAGGTGGTAGCTGGTGAAACCATTGGTCTGAGGTTGTTCCAAGAGCTTTTGCGATGCTCTCTTTTGCCTCTGAAACATTCCAATCACTTTGGGAGGCTCTAAGAACTACCAAGGTAGTAGCTGGTGAAACCATAAAAGATTTATTTTGGTCAATGTCATTTTTACTTGCGATAGATTTCAATATATCCTTATTTTCTTTATCATCTCGACTACCGATACCACAGGAAAATTTCAATGTGCTGT
>DTUW01000148.1:14506-16171 GCA_012963895.1 Campylobacterales bacterium
ATTTTTGATGCTAATGTATCTGTGTGTAAGATTTGAGAACATCTACATTTGGTTTATCATCTCGACTATCGCTATTGGTTCCCAAATCTGTTCCGCCTGTGGCTTTGAATATTAGATAATCATATTCATCTTCGCGAACAGCACATTGAAATTTTCCTGTGGTATCGGTAGTCGAGCATGTAGATTCATTCGATTCGCTTCTGGTATTGTTCCAAATCTTACACACAGATACATTAGCATCAAAAATACTACCATCTACAACTCGTCCAGATGTAACGGCAGTTACATTTTCATCTTTTACACAGCTTCCATTGTCATCAAGTTTTTCACCTTGACCGCAAGTAATACTGTTTTCTTTCGTTTCATTGTTTTTATTGTTTTCACTAGTTTTATCTGTCTCTTGTTCGGATGTGTTAGCAGTTTGTTCAGGTGTTGTATTTGTCTCTTGCTTTGGTGTCTCTTTGTTTGTTGTATTTTCATCAGTAGTATTAGTTTCGTTGTTTTCTATGGTAGGACTACTAGAACTACTTGTATCGTCACTACCACCACCGCTACTACTACAACCAGAGACAAATAGTAACAATATGGAGAAAAATAGAATAAGTTTTTTCATTTGAAAATCCCTTTATTTGAGAGGTTTGAATAAGGAGGGGAGAGGAGAAGGAGGGATATTCCCCTCCTTAGAATTGGAGTAGAAAAATTATCTATTGGCAGTTTTCTTGTTTTACCCAGATACCAGAAAGGGCTGGAATATGGTCATCTAAATTCCAACCAGCTGTTTGACTATCGTTGGTTTCAGGATTTACACTCGGTCGATAGGCATAGATAGAAACTGTATGGCAGTTGTCTTGAACTTGACTATAAGCATCGACCCAAGAGAGGTTGGTATCAGGAATACCCAATAGTCTCCATTCAGTAGATGAATTATTTTTAATTACAGTTGTCGCATCTACTGTTTTTGCTCCATATCCAGTAGCCTGAGTTTTGGAGAAGTTTCTATCAGCACTATTAGTTACATTGAGACCTTTAACCCAGTAACCTTTTCCTGCTTCAATAATTCGAGGAGATTTTACCCAAGTTCCATTTTCATATCCCCAAATAGTTTGGACTGTTCCGGTTAGGAACATCTGTTGAGATGTGGTAACCAATCCACTTGGGATAGAGATGAGGTTCCACTCATTAGGAGTGATTTTGGTCATGATATTTTCAGTTGCAAAACTTCCTGTAATGTTTTCGCCTTTTGTAATGGAGTTGCCTCCCAAGTCTTTAAGCGGTGCATTTGTGGCATTGTTCTCATCTGCCCCTATGATTGTAATTGAGAAACCATTTAAATTACCTTCAATCTTGTTGTTCAGACTGAAAGGAACATGAGAGTGTATATGACCACTCGCATTAGCTTCATTTCTGACTTGGTCTTTATATAATTTGACCTCATACTGGTTAGAAGCAGTATCACTACCATAAACAAAAAGTTTATCTAGATTTGTTGAATCAATTTGTTCAGAGAGGACAATTTCACCTTTGGTAGTGTCTTCAAAAGATATATAGACCTTATCGATACTTGGGTCAACTGTATCATCAAATATTAGGATTGGACTACTGGTAGGCTCAACAACTTATCTGAGGTTGTTCCAAGAGCTTTTGCGATGCTCTCTTTTGCCTCTG
>DTUW01000149.1 GCA_012963895.1 Campylobacterales bacterium
GTCTCTATCGATATAGTATTGGAATATAGCTACCAAAACAGGAACTATATCGACTATTCGGAGGTAGCCAAATTTGTCGAGAATGAGATGGTGAAAAACAAGTTCCACCTCATCGAAGATGCTCTAATCCACTTTGGCAATGTCTTTCCTAAGAAATACCCTATCCACTATCTCAAAATGAAAATTACTAAACCCAACATATTACCTAATAGCTCGGTTGCTGTCGAAATGGAGAAAAACTATATAGATGGTTAATTTCAACTTCTCCATCTCCAAAGAGAAAACAGCTACATATAATCCTTACTCCTCTGCTCTCTATGAGGTTGTAACTGATGGAGAAGAGAAAAATTTCCGACCTATCCAAAGTAGCAAACAGCGATATATCAAAGGACGACAAACTATATCGTTTCTCTCCAACTCTGATTTCATATTTGAGACTATGGAGATAAGCAAAAATATCCCTGATGATGAGGTTGAAGATGCGATACACAATATCGCCTATGAAGAGTTAGATAATAGTATTGAGTATCAGATACTCTATGACGAAATCAGGCAAAAAGAAGAATCGGAATATAGAAAGTTCAATATATTCATCTTTGAACCAAATGTTTTGAAATACCTTTCATCAACTATTAGAAGTAGTATAAAGTATATAGATAGAATCTACCCAATTCCCCTACTTTTCAAGTCGCTATATAAGTTTTCGGGAAACTATGAAAAGGTGGAATGTTTTATATATATCCATCGAGATGGAACATCTTTCAATCTATTCCAAAATGGAGAACTGCTCTACTCCAAAGGGCTAAATTTCTCAACCATCATATTTTTCGAACATTTCAAAGAGTATTTAGAAAAAGAGATTCTATATACAGAATTTCGTAAAGTTGTAACAAATAGGGATAAGTTGTTGGAAAATCCAACATATAGGAAAACCCTAACCAAATCACTTAAACACCTCTTTTTAGAGGTAGAAGATGTTTTTCTCTATGTAAAAAGAAATCTCAATATAGAGGTAATAGATAGTATCTACTACTCTTCAAGCTTGGGAAATATATTGGGTATTTCGGAATATTCTAAAACCCTTATTGGTGAAAACTCTTTTGATGGTTTTCTTTCACAATTCTCTATCCCATATCCAAATAACTTAGATGAAATTCACTATCTGCTATATTTGATATACCAACACGATTCAAGAAGCCATATATATATAGACATATTACAACCCCCACCCCCTTTCTTCTCTCGTCCAACTGGAAAATTGGCACTTAGTGCAATTGGAGCTACCCTAATATCTCTCTCATATCCGTTTTATAACTATTACCAAACTTACCTATTGCAGGGTGAGATAGAGAGGAAAAAGAAGGTTCGCAATAGGCTCTATCGTCAATATTTGGAGAGAAAAGAGCTATTAGAAAAACTTTCAAAAGAGAGAAATAGATTAGCTGAAAAGAGAGACAAATACCAAAAGAAGTTTGATGAGAAATTGCAACTACTTACATCGATAAAACATAAGATTACAACCTATACTATGAAGGGACAAGAGATAGCTAAGATAACTGATAAGTTGCTAAGTTATGGAGTATTTATCTCCTCTCTCAAATACCAAGATGGAAAATTCATATTGGAGGTTTTAGCAAAGAGCGACAATAGCATTACCTCACTTCTAAAAGAGATAATAAATGACTACGACATATATAGCGAAAAGATAGAGATGGATAGAGAACTCCACCTCTACCGCTCAACTATAACAATCTCAAAAAAGTAGTTTCGCAATATTTAGAGCTATCCAACTCAATAGATATGCTGAAATGGTCGTAAATAGGATTAGATATATTAGATATTTCTTACTCCCACTCTCTTGGGTAAAAACGATTGAGGCAGCAAAACAGGGCATATAGACCAAGACAAAAGCAATAAAAGCTATTGCCGTTTCAGTCGGAATATTTGCTCTCAACTCATTCAATAGAGATTTGGAATCTTCATCAACCTCATCACCCAAAGAGTAGAGAACTCCCAAAGTGGCTACGATAACCTCTTTCGCTGCGATACCACTCATAAGAGCTACACTAAGTTCCCAACTAAATCCGAGAGGTTGAAAAAATGGTTGGGTAAATTCCCCGATTTCCCCAAGATAGCTATTAGCCAATTTCTCTTTTTGATACTGATATTCAGATATACCCTCTACCTTTTCATACTCTGGAAAGTTACTAGCAAACCAGATAAAGATAGATACAACCAATATGAAAGTTCCAGCCTTTTTGAGATACATAATAGCCTGAGAATAGACAGAGTGCCAGAGGAGTTGGACAGAAGGTAATCTATATGTTGGTAACTCCATTACAAATGGTTCATCTTCTCCCTTGAAAATAAAAACTCTCAAAATCTTAGCCCCAATCAGTCCAAATATCGCCCCTGTAAGGTAGATACCAAACAACACATTACCGGCATTCTCATTCGGAAAGAAGGCACTAATAAAGAGGACATATACAGGCAATTTAGCTCCACAACTCATGAAGCCTATTATGAACATTGTGATTAGTCTATCCCTCTCACTTTTGAGAGTTCGAGCCGACATATAGGCAGGGATTGAACAGCCAAAACCTGTAACAAGGGGGATAAAGGATTTTCCGTGAAGTCCAAATTTATGAAAGAAACCATCAAGTAGAAAGGCAACCCTGCTCATATATCCAGTAGTTTCAAGGAGAGAGATACCAAAGAAGAGAATTAGGATATTTGGTAAAAATAGGAGAACTGCCCCGACCCCTCCAATAATACCATCGACTATAAGAGATTTCCAAAATGGATTGGATATATTCTCTCCTACTATGTCTCCAAAAAGAGAGATACCACTATCTATCCACTCCATAGGGAGAGAGCCGAGTTCGAAAGTAAGATTGAAAAGCCCCCAGATTAGAAATAGAAAGATAGGTAAGCCTATCACCTTATGGAGTAGCACCTCATCTATCTTCTCTGTCAAACTCTTTTTTCTATCTCTTTTGGTAAATCTGACACACTCTTTTACCAATCCCCCAGCTATTGATATTCTCTCTTGACTGAAAATAGCTTCTATATCTTTTTCCTGATAGTGGATATAGATATGTTCTAATGCATCTTTCAACTTAGAAGAGAGTTCAACCCAAATAATAGAATCGTGCAACTCTTGATATATCTTTTTGGAATTTCGTAATAGAGCAATTGCTACCGCTCTATTGGATAGAGTGGTGTGGTGGTAGTTTCTCTCATCTAAGAACTTTTCAATATTGATAATCTCCTCTTCTATCACATCTGAATAGACCAACTTATTTTGCTGTTGAGTTTTAGATACTTCTACTATTCGATTTAGTAGCTCCTCTATCCCTCTTTTTTTTCGTGCCGATGTTTGGAGGACGGGGACACCCAAAATATTGGAGAGTTGATTACTATCTATCTCTATCCCCAATTTTTCGGCTTCATCTGCCATATTCAGAGCTATTACAATCTTTCGATTTAGTTCTAGAAGTTGAGTAGTTAGATATAAGTTCTTTTTCAGATGGGTGGAATCTAAAACATTTAGAATTAGGTCATATTCTCCATTTTCTAGAAAATCGCTAGTTACCTTTTCATCACGAGTAAAAGATTTTAGGGAATATGCTCCTGGTAGGTCGATGAGGTGGATAGTGTGGTTTTGGAACTTTATGACCACCTCTTTTTTATCAACTGTAACCCCTGAAAAGTTACCAACTTTTAGAGTATTGCTATTAGCAATACCATTTATAAGCATACTTTTACCAACATTGGGTTGCCCGACAACAGCTACCCTAATCCTCTTTTCCATTTCCTATCTTTTCAACTTCTATTGTTTGTGCCTCCTCTTTGCGAAGAGCTATTAGAGTGTCTGATACCAATATCTCTATATTCTGTTTATTGATATTGCAATTCCTAATCTCAACTTCTGCACCTTGAACAATACCGAAAGAGATAAGCCGTTCCCTCAATTCACGATTGGAAGTGTGAATTTTTCGAACAACACCAATATCACCTAATTTCAGGTCATATAGAGTTATCACCTCTCTTCTCTCCTTCTCTTAGCATCTCTTCAAGGTCATCAACAGTTTTGAACATTCTATCCCATCGGATAGTGAAATTATCATCATATGAGAAGTAGATAAGCCAAGGAGTTCCCTCTATATTTTCATATGGAACACTTCCCCAAAAACGGCTATCATTGGAGTGGTCTCGATTGTCTCCCATCATAAAATAGTGGTTCTTTGGAACTCTTGTTTGAGGAAA
This sequence comes from Campylobacterales bacterium, assembly GCA_012963895.1. Lineage (GTDB taxonomy): Bacteria > Campylobacterota > Campylobacteria > Campylobacterales > Thiovulaceae > UWMA-0117. The sequence goes on from DTUW01000149.1 coordinate 4,270, forward strand.
GTCGAAAATTTCTTTTGGGTATATCCCATTATCTTTCACCTCATCATCATGCCAAATCCCTTTGTGAATATCTTCATATGGATTTTTGACCCATAGAGTTCCTTTGATTTTCACTATCTTATTTTTGGGATAGTGGGATAGTATATATTGGTCTCCTTCATTAGGGTGGATATATAGGTCTTTATTTTTCACCATTA
>DTUW01000150.1 GCA_012963895.1 Campylobacterales bacterium
CCACATAACTCATATCTTTTCCTTTTGAGAAAGTCTATACATTAGTTATTATCGTCTCAAATTCAATTATTTTTAGATAGAAACCTCTCTAAGATAATTTTTGCTGAAATGGAGTCTATTCGACCATCTTTTTTGAGTTTCATTTCTCCTTCCATCAGTTCCAAAGCTTCCTGGGTTGAAAGGTCTTCATCTTGGAAATGTATCTCTCCTTGAAAATCTAAAAGGGAGACAAAGTGGGTAAATCTTCTTTTCATCTCGTGATAACTTCTACCAGTAGGAATACCTATAATAAGTTTCTCAATTTGCCACTCTTGTAAAATATTGGAGACCTCTCTACTCGCCTGTTTTCTACTTTTTCTAATTACTGCTGGAAGCGGAGTAACTATTTTGCTATCTAGTGAAATAGCTATTCCTATTCTCTTCAATCCTATATCGAGAGATGCAATCTTCATTTAAAACCTCCTCTATTTGCAATATCTATTTTTTTCAATTACAATAATTAAAAAACAATATAGGTTGTGAAAATGGATATTACAAAAATTGGACATGGAGAAAATCCAGACAAGGTAAAAGCCCTCATCGAAATCCCTTATGGGTCAAATGTGAAATATGAGTTGGATAAAGATAGCGGGGCTATTGTAGTTGATAGAGTTGTCTATTCAGCAATGTTCTATCCTGCAAATTATGGGTTTGTGCCGAATACTCTTGCAAAAGATGGAGACCCTGCTGATATTTTGGTTCTAAATGACTATCCTCTAATTGCTGGGAGTGTAATCAATTGTCGTATAATCGGAGTTCTTGTGATGGAAGATGAATCTGGTATGGACGAAAAACTATTAGCCGTCCCTGTTACAAAAGTAGATCCACGATATAGCAATATCCAAGACATTCAAGACCTTCCAGAAGCTACTCTAAATCGCATAAAGAACTTTTTCGAAACATACAAGACTCTTGAACCTAATAAATGGGTAAAAGTTAAAGACTACTTAGGAAAAGAGGAAGCTAAGAAAATCTTAGATGAAGCTATCCAAAACTACAAATAGCAGAGTGGAATAAGCTGGGTTCTGTTTTTTCTGCAACCATTTATCTAGACTTCTATTTTGCAATAGAGTTCAAGCGGAAACCTTTTAAGTGTGGGACTTATACCAAGGTTTCCTTGCTACGAGTTGGGTTTATATAGCTCTTCTAATTGCTTAGAAAACTGGTGGGCTCTTACCCCACCGTTTCACCCTTACCTATATAGTATAGGCGGTCTACTCTCTGTTACACTTTCCCTCGTCTCACGACGGCTATCTGTTAGATAGAACCCTGTCCCACAGTAGCCCAGACTTTCCTCTATATTTCAAGCGGTTGCATTCCATTCTGCCATTGCAATTCTAACAAAATTACAACTCTGGAACATTCGGAGTTTCTACCCCTACGAGTATATTGGGCAATTTTGGAGGTAGATATTTCTTAGGTAATTTGTCCTTCTCCTCTTCTCGTTGTCTTTGCAGTCTAGCTATTCTCTCTGCTTCTTCTTTCTCTCTTCTAAGTTTTGCAATTCGTAGGCCGTAATTTACAATCTGAGCAATTCTCGCCTCTGGATTGGTGTATGCCTTTGTATATCGCAACATACCAGGGTGTAAATCGACATAGATAGATATTCTATGGTCGAAAGTCCTATTAGGGGAATAGCGAAAATATTTGGAGATATTCTCCTCTTTGGAGAGATGTTTGTTTCTAAATAGTTTTCCGTCGGCTATATCTGGGGTCAATTTGTCATCGCTATATGAAACCCCCTCAACGATGAGGTTTTTCAAAAAATCTGTATAGTTACTATCCACCTCATCGCTAGAAGATAGTTGCAACTCTCTATATATAGAAAACTCTTCATTTCTACAACCAAAAAATAGGAGAAAGAGAAGAGAAATTAGGTACCTCATCTATTTATACAACCATATACCTGCATGTTTTGGAACTTTGCGGAAGACTTTAAATCCTGCTTTACGAATTTTTCTCTTGATGTTTGCATCTCCACTATACCCTTGGAATTGACCATCAGCAAATATCCAAACTATCTTAGCACTATCGAAAATAGAGACATCTTCAATAGGTGCCAGAGTTCCTAAAAGTGACCACCCTTTATCAAGAGACTCTATAACTTTGCGAGTTACTCTAATGCCATACTTAGCTGGGTCAGATTTTATTTTGTTAGTAAGCTTTATCATCTCCTGTTGAAGCTCTTTGGTAGTAAGCAAATTAAACTGTTTAGGGTTCTCTACAACACTCTTTTGACCTTTTTTGTATGCAACTTCAACATTGGATTTATAGGTCAAGTTATAATCATCAAGATTAGTCAATATTTCCTGTTGTATATCCGTAATAATCTCTTTATAATTTTTGAAAGATGTTAAATTGAACTCCTCAGGGTGTTCGATAATATATCTTTTTGCATTTTCAACTGCTTCAACGGACTCCTCTTTGGATACTAAATTGAACTCCTCTAAATTGTTCAAAATATATTTTTTAGCCTTCTTTACCCCTTGATTGAATTGAATCATTTTAGAAATGTTGTATTCATCATATGATGAGTTTTCGGATTGCAATTCTGAAAATAGCTCTTGGTATCTCTTTTGAAGCTCTGCACTGCCAATATTTGATGAATCCAATAATCCAACAGCTTTGCGATATTGAATCTGACTTTGATTTTCGGCAACATTGACAACACCATTACTTAGAGATTCCAAATATCTTCTACTATCACTATCTCTCAGTAACTCTCTAAATTCATCTTTATTTAATTTATAAATGTCCAATGGAAATTTATTAACTGCTTCATGTCCTTCGGTATCTATTATCTTAACTACTATATCTTTTATTCCGGCTGTGCTAAATCTATGTCTAAATGTCGGCTTAGAAAGTTTTTGGAAACCATTCCCATCTCCAAAATCTACATAGTAACTTTGAATAGGATATTTGCCATCTCGGGTTACAATAATGAAGTATTGTTCATAAAATACTTTCTGATTTCCATCAACTACCAAATCAACCACATCAGCATACAAAGATGTTCTATTTCTGCTCTTTTTTTGGCGAACTAATCTATCTATCAAGTCTGTATTATTAGTTTCATTATTCTCATCAAGTATCATTGCATTCTTTAATGACTTCTCATAAGCAGACGAAACATCAAATACATCACTACAATTTTTATCCAAATTTGGATAAATACCTATTTTGGCAATTGGAGACTGGGAACCAAAAACGGAGGTGAGGTCATTTGGATTTTTCAATTTATTGAGAGGTAAATTTCCTTTGCGAACCAATCTATATAGCCTGTAATTGCGGATTTATCACTGTCAAAGCAGGTGTCTATTCTCCCGGAACCATAAATATCTCCTGGGATACTATATCAGGAGCTGTAAAGTTACGAATAATATTATTGGTTAAAAGTCCTTTACCATATAGAGCCATTCCTATTCCATAGTTATATATAAAAAGAGAGTTTGATATTTTCACATTGCCATAAATGGCTCCTCCATACTGGGCGCTATTTTTATACATAACTACATTAGTAATATTGATTTTTGCCATCAAAGTAGAGCCATTGATACCACCGCCCCGATAACTTCTATTGTTTGAGATATTAGAGTTTGTTACTGTAATATCTACCCCTTCAACAGCCCCCCCACTTTTTTGAGCTTCATTATCGCAAAGAGTGGAATATCGAATAGTAATTTTGTATCCTTTGACACCACCACCGCTAATTTTCGCTCTATTTGCCGTTAGAGTGCAGTTTGTGATAGTAATATCTTTGGAGAAGATAGCTCCACCTTTACCGCTTCTGTTGTTTTTCAAAACTGAATCGGCAATAACTACTCGCGAACTATCAATAGCCCCTCCGTTTCTCTCAGATGAGTTATTGAATTCCAAGCTGTGTTTTAAGAGAATATTATCCCCTTTAATAGCTCCTCCGCTATATGTGGCTTGATTGTTTATCAATTTGGAAGATTTTACTTCTGCATAACTGACGAAAATAGCTCCACCATATTTGGCACTATTGGAAGATAGATTTCCGTTTTTCAGATACAAATCTGAAACAAATATTGCACCTCCATAATTACCAGCTCTATTTTTGGAAAGATTGGTATCAATAATAGTAGCTCCATCTCCTTCACACTTTATTGCCCCGCCGTCATGTTTGGCTATATTGTTCGAGAATCTACTATTTGTTATCTTCAATCTTGTAATTCCGTAGAATGCTCCACCATAACCACTAATATTGTTGGAAAAAGTTGAATTTTTGATTAGAGCTGTCTTGGTGCTAAATATCCCTCCTCCATGTTTGTATGAATGATTGTAGGAGATTGTCGATGAGGTGACAATAGCATTTCTACCTGTAAATATCCCTCCTCCAACTCCAAATTTGGATTTGTTGCGAGCAATAATAGAATTTGTAACTATTATTGTT
>DTUW01000151.1 GCA_012963895.1 Campylobacterales bacterium
GAACAGAGGCTCTCGCCTGTTTCTTAGTTCCAACAAACAGGATAGTTTTTCCCTCAGCTGATGCATCTTTTACGATATTGTAGGTATATTTGAAATATCGTAAAGTCTTTTGAAGGTCGATAATATAGATATTCTTTCGAACTCCAAAGATAAATTTTTTCATCTTTGGATTCCATCGTCTTGTTTGGTGTCCGAAATGGACTCCCGATTCCAATAGGTCTTTGATTGTTACCAAAATAGCTCCTTAATAGCAGGGTTTAGCCTAAGTATCCATTTACACGGTTATCACACCGTGCAACCCATTAAGGATTGATACTCGCTGAATTTCCCCAAATTTTTGAATTGCGATTATATCAAAGTTAGATACCCCACAACTCCATAGCCCCATCTTCTTCCGCTTGACATCTTGGACACAGATTAGAACTACCAAATTTGGTGAAATAACTATCACACTCGTAACATTTTGAGATATTGAACTCTATAAGTTTCTCATTTTCGCTATTGAGTAGTTTTGCAATTGAAAAGGTAGGGGCAATCTCTATTGCATTAGGGGTGCAGACATCGTGGCAAAGATGACATTTTAGACATAGATGAGGTTGAAAATTGATATATGAATTTTTATAGTCTGTTGTCAATGCTTGTGATGGGCAGACCCTGTAACATATTTGGCAATTGGTGCATTCATCGCTTACTATCTTTTGGGATAGGGTTGTAAGGTCGTTACTATCTAATACATGGTGGCTCTCTCCAACTCTTTGGAGTGCCATTAGAAATAGTTTTCTCCTATCCGGAATCTCTTTTTTTCTAATCTCTTGAAAAACTGAGCTATCCAATTTCTCTCTATTTTCCAGATTGGATATATCGAATAGTTTTCTCCTGCTCTTCTCAACCTCATCAGTTCCAACTTTTCTATCTGGTAAATTCTCCAATACTATTCGCTCTTTTCTGTTGAAACTCTCTAAAAGTAGATTGGCTTCACTGATAAGTGAATCGATAGATTTCCAAGTATTAGAAAATATATCACAAGTAGAACAGTGGGAGAGGTTACAGGTAATATCACTATTTTTGAAAATAGCCATCGATACAAGATATTCAGAGGAGAGAGAGGCTATACAGGGTAGATTTACTTTACAATCCAAAATATTGGTATCTGTTTCAACGATATTGAAGACCAAATCAAGAGGGGAAAAGTTGGATAGTGATATAGCTTCTGTTGGACAAGAGGAGAGACACACCCCACACTCTACACACTTGATATTATCAACTTTTGGAAATCCACTATCAAGAGAGATAGCATCGACGGGGCAGACCTCATCACATCTATTACAGGTCGAAAATTTAGAAAGAGTTCTAACACAGCTCCCGATAGCTATATCAAGAGTTGCCATTCAGATACTCGTAATCTTCTAGTAGAAATGATAGAGTTGTCTCTGCAAGGTCGTGATAGAAAGGGGTAAATGCTTCATATTTCATGTTTATCAAATACAAACCTACCCAATTTAGGATATGTTTCTCTAAAAACTCTTTTTGGACTTCTTGAATCTTTTTGGCTGTTTCAGAGTCTCCATTTTTTAGAGCCTCCAATTCTGCCAATACTAGTTTGTTCATAAATTCCAACTCTATTCCGATATGGTCAGGTGATACAACTCTTGCTATGTCAAATTCCACTTTAAATCCATATTGGTGGTAGTAGTCGGTAACTGGATTTGCCCCACCAGTCTCTATCATCATATCCTCTCTTGTGTAAAAAGTTTCATACGGCACAAGGTGAAGGATAGATATATTTGTGAAATCTGGATTTAGGTGTTGATTGATAAGTTTCTCATCTTCCAACTCATTCCAAATTTTCCACTCTTTCAGATTTGGAAAAAGCAAATCGAGGTTTTCACTCTTTTTCAAGAATGAAATAACTTCACTATCTACCTCTTGAAGAAGAAGCCTAGATAGTAAGCCATACATGTTGGCTCTAATTTCTATCTGTTCCATCGCTAATATAGTCCATATTTGTTATCTGAAATTTTGTAAATAACCCGCATTTTTTCATCGTGGTCATAGAAGACATAGAATTGTTTATCACCCTCTTTCAACCTTTCAAGAGCTTCTGCTACCTCCATAGGTTTATATAGCTCCAATTCCTGTGGGATAATTTCATCTTCTACCTCTTTCTCCTCATCGTTGGCGGTGATATATTTATATGTGGTCTCTTCTAATCCCTCTTTGCGATGAGATTTCATTTTCTCATGCTCTTTTCTCAAAACACTATCAGCCTTAGAGAAAGCGGAATCTATTGCATTAAATAGCTCCTTCTCTTTCTGTTTGATAACGATGCTATTTTTATGAGCGATATTGATTATCAACTCAACCGCTACCCGTTTATACTTCTTTTTCTCATCGCTTGATAGGATAACTTTGATTGAAATCAAATCGAGTTGGTATTTTGTAAGCCCCTCTATACTCTTTTCGATATACGACCTAATATCTCTATCCAAATCGATATGGCGACCAACGATACTATAATTCATAAATCCCCCTTATCTTTTTTCACTATTCTACCATCTTGAACTATTCTATTTGGAATATAGCAAAGATAGGGATATAGATTGTCCTATTTGGGATATTGCGGAAATAGGGACATGGACTATCCTATTTGGAGGAATTTTAGAAGTGATGAGGTTTGCAGGGGTTGATATATCTTTTCCTATTGGTAACCTCTCCAAAAATGGTAACTTTTGTATTTAGAGATTTTCCTATGCTCTCAATCCGTTTTCTGTTCCTTTTTGGAAAGGTAAATAGGAATTGGTATTCCTCTCCACTACAACCTATCTGTTTTGGAATTGGTTTCCAGAGATGAAATCCAACCCTGCTACTATTGGCAATATGTGAAAGTTCAGAGAAGAGACCATCAGATATATCCAATCCAGAAGAGATATAGGGAGCTACTTTGAATATGAAATCTCGATTTAGTTTCGGTTTTCTAAATATGGAATTTCTACCTATTTTCCGACCACTTAGTAACTTCTCCAAATCTCGTTTAGAGTTACCGAGTGTTCCAGTGTATGCTATCAAATCCCCCTGTTTTGCTCCACTTCTCAAAATAGGTTTTCCTCTAACTTTTCCAATGATGGTAATAGATATATCCAATTTGCTATTGGAGATAGTATCACCTCCGATAATTTCAAATTGGAAATCTTTTGAAGCTCTTGAAAATCCTTGATATAGGAGTTTTAGCTCCTGTTTTGAGAACTCTTTTGGAATTGCTATCGTAATAAGTCCATATTTTGGAATTCCATTCATTGAATATATATCTGAAATATTTACAGCTACCGCCTTATATGCCACCTCATCGAGGGATAGCCAATTTCGTAGAAAATGGACATTTTCAAAAAAGCCATCTTGGACTACAACTAAATTTTTTTCAATAATAGCCCCGTCGTCGCCTATATGTTTAGATGGAAAAAGATTTATGAAATAGTTTTCTAAATTGCCCATTACCCTTTTGTAACTGCCAGTTTTTCGATAGCATCGCGATTTAGTTCATTCATTTGGGTATCCATAACCTTCTGATACATTCCAACCATTCGATTAGCTTCGATGAGGTGGCTCATCTCAATAACAGCATTTACATTACTTGTTTCGATATATCCTTGTCGAACGGCGAGGCTATCAGGGTAATGGATTAGTTCCCTTTCATCACCTATCCTAAATAGATTATTCCCCTCTTTTTGAAGAGTTCTAAGATTTTCAGGGCGAACTATCATTATCTGCCCTGTATTGTCTCCATTGGTAAAAGCTCCATTTTTATCAAAAGTAATATTTTTACTCAAATCGATTTGGATAGGTCTCATTCTTTCATCTAGAACTTTGAACCCCTCTTTTGTAACTAAATAGCCTTCGCTATCAGTTGTCCAAGCTCCATTGCGAGTCAATCTATTTCCAGCAGGGGTTGAGACCATAAAAAAATACTCTTTTTCTGTCAGTGCCAAATCGAGAGGGTTAAAACTCTGTTTCATAGCTCCAACACTGAAATCAGAAAATTGATCCACAACTTGCGGAACTCTTGTAATAGTTCGATGATAGAACTTAGCACTATCTTTGGTATGGTTTTCCAATGGTAAATTGTCCCTCTTCTCTTTTGCTAATCTCAAATAGTCTCCAAAAATCATCTCATCTCTTTTAAATCCAGCAGTGTTGAGATTTGCTAAATTGTTTGTAGTATTGTCAAGTCGGTTGAATTGAGCTACCATTCCCCCCGTAGCCGAGTAAAATCCTGATTGCATCTTTCCTCCTATATATATTTTTGTATCAATAAAAATATGATAGCATATGACATAAGTCTTGGATTTATCTAAGGAAAAACAAAGTAAAAAATTTCTAAAATGCATAGAAGACATACACATACACATACACATACACATACACATACACATACACATACACATA
>DTUW01000152.1 GCA_012963895.1 Campylobacterales bacterium
CGTAGGTTTTTGCAATGTTGTCGAACATTGAAATAATTTTCTGCTGTTTATCCATTACCAACTCGTATCGATTTTTGAGAAATTCTATCATTATATTTTTTGATAGAATTTTTTGATATTACCTTTTGGAGCTTATCAATGTTTCACATGTTAAAAACAGATAGAGAAGAGAGAGAGGATACCATCGAGATACCCCTAAATACACACACTGAAATATATGAGAAATATAGCGGTCGAGTTGAAAAAGTTCAAGAAGGGTTTGCAGAAATCCATCTAGACATAGTAAAAGAGATGATAGCCGATGAACAGGGGCTAATTCATAGTGGATTTATCTTTTCCGGTGCAAGTTTTGCTGCTGTTGTGGCTGTAAATGAAAAGTATGGATTTGTTATAGGTAGTGTTGTAAATTTCTTAGCTCCCGTTCGAGATGATGACACTATTATCTATAAAGCCTATGCTCGTCAAAAGATAGGTAGAAAAAGGGTGGTCGATGTTATTGGACAAGTTGGAGAGATAAAGGTATTCATTGGAGAATTTACAGTAGTTGTAATGGAAAAACATATCCTAAATATCAAACTTGACGAAATTACATCATCTGAATTCCAAATTGATGAGAAGTAGTTGGAAACTTATTGAAACCCATCTATTGGAGTTTCTTAGAGATGAGGTAGAGAAAACGGGAATTACAAAAGTTGTTGTGGGGTTGAGCGGAGGACTTGACTCCGCAATTGTTGCAACCCTTCTTCAAAAGGTATTTGGAAATAGAGTATTAGCTGTTATGATGCCCTCTCAATACTCTTCTAAGGAGAGTTTAGAAGATGCAAATAGATTAATTGAAAAACTCAAAATAGATAGCGAAATCCACCTCATCGATAAATATCTAAATATCTTCAACTCACAAAACCCCAAAGCCTCAAATATTAGAATAGGAAATTTTTCAGCCAGAATTAGAATGAGTATCCTCTACGATATTTCAGCACGAGATAATAGATTGGTAATTGGAACGAGTAATAAAAGTGAAATCCTATTAGGGTATGGAACTATCTACGGGGATTTAGCAAGTGCAGTAAATCCGATAGGGGACATATACAAAAGCGACCTCTTTTCATTTGCAGAATATCTGGATATACCAGAGAGTATTAGAAAGAAACCTCCATCAGCAGACCTATATCAGGGACAGAGCGACGAGAAAGAGATAGGATATTCCTACTTTGAGATAGATAGAGTTTTAAAAATGTTTGTAGAGGAGAGACTAAGTAGGGATACGATATTGGAGAAGGTGGAAAATAGGGATTTGGTGGATATGGTGATAGATAGGATATATAACAACCAATTTAAAAGAAAAATGCCGATAGTTGCAAAAATTACCGATAGAACTTTTGGACACGATTTTCTATATCCAAGAGATATTAAGAGGTAAAGGAGAGAAGATGAAGAGAAGAGATATAGATTTCAATTCAGAGAGGATAGATATAGATAGAGATATTGAGAAGCTGAGAAATGAATTTTCCCGATATGGTTCAGGAAACTACTTTTTACCAGTGAATAATTTCACTTCTGCTCTCCATCTTGCAATGTGTGCTATCGATTTGAAGAGGGGAGATAAGGTCATCTGTTCTGTAAATTCCTCTCCTGAAATTCCCGAAATTGTTCGCCATTTCGATGCAGAGCCTATACTTGTAGATGTTGAACCTAAATCGAATAGGTTAAGTATAAAATCATTAAAAGAGATTCTAAGCAATATCAAATCCAAAAAACTAAGAGCAATAGTTATATCTCACCACGGCGGGGAGATATTGAATATAGAGGAGATAGCCTCTCTTGTTAAAAAGAGAGGACTATCTATTATTGAAGATGGAACAGAGAGTCTAGGATTTGATAGAAGTAAGATAGATAGTATTTCAGACATTAGACTATTTTCATTAGATACCCCTGTCTCCACCTTGTCGCTCTTTGTAACCGATAATCAAAGTATTTTTCAAAGGGCTGAATTGCTATCCAACCACGGGATAGAGTTTGATAAGCAATCGAAATTGGGCTATATATATGATGTGGTTGATATTGGTTGTCAATATCGAGCCTCCCAAAATGAAATATCCATCGGAATAGAGAAGTTGAGAAAAATTCGCAATGAGATGGAGAGAAGAAGAGAGATAGCCAAGAGGTATATCGATGGATTGAGTTCAGTAAGAGGAATAGAGGTAGATAGGTTCAATCCCAACCATACATATTCTAAATTTATTATCAGAGTTGCAAAGAATAGAGATGGTTTCGCAAAAGAACTGAAAGAGTATGGAATTGAGACACGACTACACTATATACCTATCCATCTATTGAGCTATTACAAAAACAAATACCTATTTAGAGTAAATAGCTTTCCAAATGCTCTAAGAAATTTTCAACAGGTTCTATCCCTACCTATGCGACCCGATTTGAGTTCAGAAGATATTGACCACATAATTGCAACTATCCAATTTGTGGCAAAAAATAGGAGATAGGGGGAATGGGAAGATTTGTAGCAAAAATAGGAGATAGAAGATGAAAAGAGAGACTGTGGCTATCCACGAGGGATATACGAAAGATAGCCAAAAAACTATGGCAGTCCCAATATACCAAACAACAGCCTACGACTTTGGAAATGCAGATTTTGCTGCCGATAGTTTCAACTTGAAACAGGGTAGCGACAATATCTATACAAGGATAGGAAATCCTACAACCTCCGTTTTGGAAAAGCGGTTTGCAAAATTGGAGAAGGGGTCTGCCTCTCTTGCTGTTTCTAGCGGAATGTCGGCTATCTTCTACTCAATTCTAAATATTGCTGAAAGTGGGGATAATATTATTGCCTCTTCTCAACTCTATGGAGGGACTACCACCCTATTTACCCATACATTGAAACGACTTGGAATAGAGGCGAGATTTTTCAATATAGACAATCCGGAAGAAATAGAAAAATTGGTAGATAGCAAAAGTAAAGGGATATTTTTCGAGTCTCTCTCCAATCCAACTATCACTATTGCAGATATTGAAAAGATAGCAGAGATTGGAAATAGGCACGGTTTAATAACGATTGTAGATAATACGGTGGCTACTCCTATCCTCTGCAACCCCATCGATTTTGGAATAGATATAGTTGTCCATAGTGCTAGTAAATGGACAACGGGTCAAGGATTGGCAATAGGTGGAATAGTAGTAGAGAGGGAGGGGCTTTGGAAAAAGATAGATGGTAATCCTCGATATTCCCAATTCTATACCCCTGATGAAAGTTATCACGGATTGAAATTTACCGATGAGGTGGCGAGAGATGCCCTATTCACTTTCAGAATGAGACTCATTCTACTTAGGGATACGGGAGCAGTGTTAAGTCCTTTTAATAGTTGGTTGTTTATTCAAGGGCTTGAAACTCTACCCCTGCGAGTTCAAAGACATTCAGAGAATGGATTGGCAATAGCAAAGTTTTTGGAGAGCCACCCAAAAGTGGTAGCGGTAAATTATCCAAAACTGGAAAGCTCCAAATATTACGAACTTGCTAAAAAATATTTTCCAAATGGAGCTAATGGATTGTTAAGTTTTGAAGTTGGAGACTATGAAAAGGCTAAAAAGATAGTAGATAGTGTAGAAATATTTACCCTAGTAGCAAATATAGGAGATAGTAAATCTATTATCACCCACCCAGCCTCTACAACTCACCAACAGCTATCAGAGAGTGAATTACAACAGGCAGGTATATCGGCTGGACTAATCCGCCTCTCTGTTGGATTGGAAAATGTAGATGACCTCATTCAAGATTTAGAAAATAGTTTAAATAAGGTTTGAATATGAAAAAGTTTATTACTGCAATACTCCTAGCCTCTCTCTTTCAAGGGTGTGGGAGTAGCCGTTCTGATGAGATAGGAAAAGAGGAGGAGAAACAAGAGGAAAAAGATATTCCAAAAAATTTTGTTTCTAAAAAAGAGTATCAATTGAGAGGGGTTGAGGGCGAAACCTTAACAATAGTAAAAGAGGGAAATAGTTTTATTCTCCAAAATAGCTCTACCCCTTTGGTTCTACTGGATTTCTTTTCTACTTGGTGTCCCGCTTGTCGTGGAGTTGCACCTCATCTAGCAAATCTTCAAGAGAAGTATCCAAAGGAATTGAAAGTAATAGGTATCTTGATAGAGGAGAATAAACGAGATGATGAGGTGGCTCAATTCAAAGAAAAGTATGGAGCTCATTACACCATTTCCAACTCTACAAGTGCAAAAGAGAATTATGCAAATTTCAAACTATCAAACGAAATGGCTTCTCTTTTGAAATTGCCTCGTTCGTTTCCAATTCCGCTCCTTGTGATGTTGAAAGATGGTAAATATTTTGCCCACTATATTGGAGCAGTGCCAGAAGAGATGATAGAGAGCGATATTAAGGAGGCTCTAAATTTGAGAGGAGATAAGTAGTGTTTGGCTTTTTTGAAAAGGGATTTAAAAAGACAATAGAGCTAATAAAGAGTATAGATAAAGCTCTGATTGTAGAAGTTCTAGACCATATTGAAAAAGAGAAGTTAGAGGAAATCCTAATAGAAGCTGATGTCAATTACGATTTGGTAGAGGAGCTATTAGAAGATTTACCAGAGCAGGTATCACGAGAAGATTTAGAGCCTAGACTGCTCAAATGTTTCTCAACGGAAAAAATAGAAGTTCCCGAAAGTCGTCCGATAGTCCAGTTGATAATTGGAGTAAATGGAGCAGGTAAAACAACTACTATTGCAAAATTGGCACATAAATATAAAAACGAAAATAAAAAAGTTCTTTTAGGGGCTTCTGATACATTTAGAGCCGCAGCTATTGAACAACTTAGAAAATGGGCAGAAAAACTTGATATTCCTATTGTCTATTCCAAACGGGGACACGACCCATCAGGGATTACTTTCGATGCGATAAAGTCAGGGATAGCTAAAAAGATGGATTATGTGATAATTGATACAGCGGGTCGCCTTCACAACCAAAAGAATTTAGCAGAAGAGCTAAAAAAGATAGTAAGGGTTTCAGGTAAAGCGATGGAGGGGGCGCCTCATCAAAAGATACTAATTATCGATGGAACCCAAGGGACTTCTGCCATTGTTCAAGCTCAAAAGTTCAACGAGATAGTAGGAATAGACGGAATTATCATCACTAAACTAGATGGAACAGCAAAAGGAGGGGCCATATTCTCTATTGCTGAAACTCTAAAAGTTCCTATATTGTATATTGGAGTTGGGGAGAAACCAGAAGACCTAATAGAGTTCGATTATCGGGAGTTTGTAACTGGGCTATTGGATAAATTGTATAGAGGTGAGAATAAGATATAATAATCCAAAAGATAACATGGAGTTTTTATGGAGAAAAAATTAGGACTAGACAAATATCCAATATATACAACCAGAATACCAAAAGGGAAATTTAGCAATACCAAAGAGATATTAGACTTTTTTAGGAATAAGATAGATGAAAATCCAAAAGTGCAGTATATAGCTACTTTCGACCATCTAAACCATACAAAATCTATTGGTGGGGATATTCCAGAAGGTATTTTAGATATTCAAAATATTATCTTCTGTTTCGGTTTTCAGATTCCAAATGATGATGTTGTAGCAGTTAGACCTCGCTCTATTGGAATAGTTGAATATGCAGATAGTTTTGTGATAAATTTCCTTGAACCACCGGGAGCTACTCCAAATCAGGTAATGGCTCAATGGATAGAGGAGTTAGAAAACTCTTAGAAATACTCCTCTATTAGTTTTCTCATCTCTTCATATTTTTCAGTAGTATTTACAAGATTTCTAAATTGAGAAGCTCCTTCAATACCTTTGGAATAGGTATGGAGGTGTTTCCTAAATAGGATTACACCTCTTTCCTCGTAGAACTGCACCATAAGTTTTAGATGTTCTAATATTATCTTCTTTTTCAAATTCCCATCTACCATCTCGCTTCCAGTTTGGAGTTGGTGGAATATCCAAGGATTGCCAACAGCCCCCCGACCTATCATAATACCATCGGCACCAGTCTCATTTAGAACATACTTAGCTTTTTGATAGTCTGTAATGTCTCCATTTGCAATTACGGGAATAGAGATGGAGGATTTTATATCTGCAATTGCTTGATAATCTACTTCACTTTTAAATCCACCACTACGAGTTCGCCCATGAACGGCGATGAAATCAGCTCCCCCAGCCTCTACCGCTTTTCCAATCTCTACTGGAATTTTTGAGTCGAAACCTATTCTAACTTTTACACTCGTGAGAGATTTATTAGATGTCTCTTTGATAGTTCTAACAATCTTTTCCAACAGTTCCAAATTTTTCAAAAGAGCGCTACCAGAACCGCCTCTAACAACTTTTGGAGCAGGACAACCCGCATTTAAATCGATAATATCTATCCCTTCTCTGGTATTGAGGAATTCTACTGCCTTCTTAACAATTTCTACATTTGAACCTGAAATCTGAACAGAATAGGGAACCTCATCGGGAGATTTTTCTAACATCTTTAAACTCTTCTTAGCACCATAAGCAAGAGCATTGGAGCTAATCATTTCGCTGATAGTCAAGTCAGCCCCAAATCTCTTCACAACACTTCTAAAAGGTAGGTCTGTGTATCCTGCCAATGGTGCCAGAACATATAGAGGGCGATTCTTTTTGAAAAGTTCCAAAATATCTCCTATCTGGAAAGAAATCCAGAAATTCCACTATCTGAAAAAGTAATCCAAATCCAATAGGCTTGGTTGGTTCTTTTTGAGGAATATATAGGCTCTGATATTTGGTAGGGCTTCTGGTGAAATCTCTTCTAATATCTTTTCAGCCTCATCAACCATCTCTAAATTTAGTAGAGTGTATAGATACCCTTCAACAGCTTCATCATCTCTATTTAGAAGATGTTTGAAAATTTCTATTCTGAAATCTGGGATAATATGGCTATTTTTCAACACTTTTGCAAGTTCCAAATATCTATCGCGACTAAATGAGATTGAATCGAGTAGTTCAAAAATCTCCTCTTTGGTTAGAGATAGTCCATTCTCTTCTGCATCTATTCGAGATAGGATATTGAAAATTCCTTGAACATTGAGCCACTTATCATACCGCTTAATTGTAGAGTAGGTATTTACGAGACAGAGGGTATTGAAAGCCTCTATATAGAGTTCATCACTATAAAATCCCTTTTCCATCAAAATTGTTTCGGCTATATTAGGGTCTTGCTTCAAGCTGTTCCAGTAATTGAGTTCTTTGATTTTATATCCCAAACTACTATCTACCTCTACAACCTCTCCATTTTTGATAGCCACCAATGTTTTTACAATGTCGTAGAATTTATTATATTTTGAAACCTCAGCACTGGCAACTAAATCTATTTTGGATACATTTATCAACTCTCCAATATCTTTGTATAGATTTGTCGTATAGTGAGGCTTATATCCTTCACCTATTTTCCCTTTCAAATTCATGAAAATAGCATCTTCAAGTTTCTTTAAATCTTGAGTTTGGTTGTGATGTTTTATGAAATATATCAATTTGTAAAATATCATATGGAGGAGAGTAAAGACAAATAGAACTATTGCCGGAATCAGCACAGCTACCGCTACCGGCATATCAGGAATATAGTATCCTTCGAAAAGTTCTATATTACCTGTATATGTTTGTGTTACAAATGCAAAAGTTGCCCAACCTATGGCTACAAATAAAGCAATTGAAGCAAAAAAGTATTGACGAATAGACATCATTTCTCCTTATTTTGATTTTTCTTCTTCTATCATCTCTCTACAACTTATACAATAGAGGGCGAATGGTTTTACAAGTAATCTTTCAATAGGTATCTCATCTTGACACATTTCACAAACTCCAAACTCCTCTCTATTGTTCTCTATTTTATCTAATGCATGTTCTATTTCTTTCAATTCCTCTTTGCAGTGGTCTATTAGTAAAGCATATCTATGTCTCTCACTGCTCATAGAGGCAATATCCCCTTCATCTCTTATCTCTGACCTTTCTAATCCCATCAATTCATCTCTTAAATGGTTGAGGTTAGTTTCAACTTCTCTTTTTGCATCTTCCAAAAGTTTTAAAAAGTGGTCTATATCCAATCTTTCCATCTCTTTTCCTATTTGTGATAAGGGTGGTTGTGGTTTATTGTCAAAGCTCTATATATCTGCTCCAATAGAACAACCTTAGCTATCTTATGTCCCATTGTAAATTTCGAGATACTTAGAACCAAATCCCCCCTATTTAGGAATGGTCTTTCAAAGCCGTAAGCACCTCCAATAAAAAAATTTACTTTGGGATTATCTAGAAAAATCTTAGCAAATTTTGCTGTTGTCATCTCTTTACCTGTTGGGTCTAAGATAATGTGATATTCTTCACTTTTGAAGTATTTTTCAAAAACCTTAGAGTAGCTCTCTTGAATTTCTGAAACTATTCCCCTATGTTGTCTTTTCAAAATTTCTCTATTGATTATCTCTTGTTGGGCAATCTTTGCATATCTGGAAGAGAGTTTTATAAAGTGGTCTTCAATAGGTCTAAATTCATCTTTTTCACTTTTTCCAATGGAGTAGATATTTATCACATTCATAGCAATCCACTACCAATAACTCTATATTCAATATTACGAAACCTGTCCGATAGCTTCACTCCTCCAATAACAGCTACTGGGTGTTTTGATAACTTGGCTAATTTCTCAACCTCATCACCCAAAACATTAGTTACCTCTTTTGTCGATGAGGTGCGATAAGCTCCTAAACCGATATAGTCCAAATCGAAACTATTTGCCTCCTCTATCTCTTCTCTATTGTGGGTAGAGAGTCCCAATATTTTCCTACCTATCTTTTTTCGAATCTCCTCAACTGTTCCATACTTTTGCAAATCCTCCTGCCCAACATGGAAACCATCAACCAAATCGAGAAATTCTAAATAGTCATTCAAAATGAGAGTTCCACTCCAAAACTTGCGAATAGTTCTAATATCCTCTTCTATCTCTCCAAAGTTTGGGATTTTGTTTCTATATTGGATAATTGCACCATTATGCATTTTCACTTTTTGGATAAATTGGGGAATTGAGATAGCTCGATTTTGCAACATCTCTTTATCACATAGAGCATATAGCTTCATAGATTAGCCTCTATCTTCTAAGTAGCTTTTATAACTGATATTGCTCCACTCTTTCGTTTTATTTAGAAAATCTGAATAGCTTTTCCAAACCCTCTCAAAGTCTCTATTTTGAGATGCAAACTCCTCCATAAGTTTTTTACTCTCTTCCTTAGCCTTTTGAGTAACCTCATCGGGAAATTTGTCTATATATATCTCTCCCTCTCTCTTCAACTTCTCCAATGCTGAACTATTCTCGCTCTGGAAATTGTAGAGCATATTGGAATTTAGTTCATTAGATGCCATCTCTATTATTGCCTGTTGCTCTTTGGAGAGTTTATTCCAAGAGTGTTTATTAAAAGTAAGCTCCAAAATAGAACCCGGTTCAGCCCAACCACTATAATAGTATTTAGCCACCTTATAGAAGCCCATGCTAATATCCAGAGCTGGACCAACCCACTCAGCAGCATCTATCATACCTCTCTCTAAGGCGGTAAATATCTCACCAGCAGGTAATAGAATTGGATTTACTCCAAGTCTTGAAAAGAGTTCGCCTCCAAGTCCAGGAATTCTCATTTTCAACCCCTGCAAGTCGGCGAGAGACTCTATTTTTTTTCTAAACCACCCTCCCATCTGAGGACCTGTATTCCCTCCAAGTAGAGGATATAGGTTATATCTATCGTAAATCTCTCTCCATAACTCTAAACCGCCTCCATTTTTAAACCAGCTCATAGTTTCAATTGGAGACATACCAAATGGAACACCTCCAAATATCGATAGAGCTATATTTTTACCTTTCCAATAGTAAGGACCAGAGTGGAATATATCTATATTTCCCGATGAGGTGGCATCAAAGACGGCAAGAGCTGGGACTAATCTATTTTTTCCATAGACCTCTATCTCAATTGAACCGCCACTAGCCTCTTTGACTCTCTTGGCAAACTCCACCACCCCTGTTCCCATAATAGGAAAGTTATCAGGCCAACTGGTAGCGAGTTTGAGGCGAACTTTTCTATTTCGGTTGATATTGATATTTTTATCTTCAAATTGCGATTTACTACAACCGCCAACGAGGGTTGCACCTGCTAAAAGTGTGATGAAATTTCGTCTATCCACTAATTTTCCTTGTCAAACTTAGTAAATTTATTGGCTTTTATTACAATTCTCAATCTTCTAACATATTCATCTCTGAGTTCTGAATAGACTTTCAGATATTGGATTAGCTCATATGGGTCATCGGTCTCCATTCGAGCTTTTCGAAACTCTTCATATTTTGGACTTCTACCGAGAATTAGCATATAGTCATCTACCGACTCAACATATGAGTCATACTTTTTCAGATAGACCCCGTTTGAACCTCTCGCCTTAATTCGTTCCTCATTCTCATCAAACGACCAGATACCAAAAATATTGCTACCTTCTCTAAAAAATCGAGAAGTCCCCCAACCGCTCTCCAATGCTGCCTGTGCCAATATTACACTGATTGGGTGGGGTTTGACAGCGAGAATTAGTTTATCTATATCTCTATCTTGTATTCGATATAGCTTGTATAGATTATCTAAATATTCCCTATCAGACTCTGTAAGGTTGGAATCTTTCAGCTCTAAGAGATTTTTATATGTAACCATTAGCCTATCTCTGCTCTCCTTGATTGCAGGTAGAACTAGTTCTATAAATCTTCTCTTTTTCTCTTTTGTGGATAGTTTTCTCAAATCATCTTTTTCATCTCTACTCTTTACTTTGTATCTTTTTTGAAGAGAATCGAAATCTATTTTTGGATTTATCGCTAGGAACTGCTCCTCTTTCTCTTCACATTTGGGTTGTGGGAGATTCTCAACCTCATCGGGTTTCTCCTCTTTTTTAGTTTTTATAGTGTTTTCATCTATTATCTGATTATCAAAAGTTACCAAATCATCATCAATTATCTCATTTCTGTTTTTTGTAAATTGGTCTTCTGATTTGAGAGATACAAGTTCAGCCATAACTTTATTTAAACGAGAATTCAAATCGATTGAAGCATAGAGGGCAATTAGAAAGGCTATAAAAAAGGTGTAAAAACCATATTTTTCAATTTGTTTCATAAGTAATCCCGTTTAAATTCTTTGAAATTACACAATATTATCATATTTCAATTTGAAGGAGGAGAGGGGGAAATTCCCCAAAAATAGAGAAGGAAAAATTATAGAAGGACTTCTATCTCCTTAGAATCGTGTTCAACTTTTTGAACTTGTAAAAATCTATCTTCTTTCAACTTTTCAGCCAACTCTTTATTGTTCAAAGATAGGATTTGTATAGCTAAATATGCACTATTTTTAGCTCCTGCTTTACCGATAGCAACAGTTGCTACTGGCATACCACCGGGCATCTGAACAGTAGAAAGCAAAGCATCTTGACCATTGAGACTTGCATCAAGAGGAACACCTATGACAGGTTTAGTAGTTATAGAAGCAATAGCACCTGCAAGGTGAGCAGCCATTCCAGCACCGGCTATAAATACTTTTGCCCCTCTATTTTCTGCATCTTGAACATACTTCTTAGTTCGTTCAGGAGTTCTATGAGCCGATGAGATAATCAATTCATATTTCACTCCAAATTTTTCAAGGGTTTCAGCTGTAACCTTCATAGTAGAATAGTCCGACTTACTACCCATAATAATAGAAACAAATTCCATAACTATTCCTAATTTTTAGTTGAAATTATATAGAGTAAAATAGCGAAATTTAGAAAAGGATTGCAAATGGTTTTTACTTCTCCATTAAAAAGCAATAGTATAAAAATTATGTTACTCGGTAGCGGAGAGTTGGGAAAAGAGGTAGCAATAGAGGCTCAAAGGCTTGGACTTGAAGTAGTGGCGGTAGATAGATATGAAAATGCACCAGCTCACTTAGTGGCTCATCGTCAATATACTATTGACATGAAAAACCGCGAACAACTTTTAGAGGTGATAGAAAGAGAAAAGCCTAACTATATTCTGCCTGAGATTGAAGCTATCAATATCGATGCCCTCTTAGAAGCTGAACAGAGAGGTTTTCATGTAATTCCAAATGCTAAGGCTGTCCATCTTACAATGAACAGAAAGAATATTAGAAAATTTGCTAGTGAAGATTTGGGGCTACCTACAAGTAGATACTTTTTTGTAAAGAGCTTAGAAGAACTCCGCAAAGCCTCTCAGGAGATAGGTTTCCCTGTTGTGATTAAGCCTGTAATGAGTTCATCTGGACACGGTCAATCAATTGCAAAAAGTGAAGCCGACTTAGAAAAGTCGTGGGAGATTGCAAAAGAGGCACGGGGGGATAGTAGTGAATTGATAGTAGAGGAGTTTATCAATTTCGACTATGAGATTACCTTACTCACTATTAGGAATGGAAAAGAGACCACTTTCTGCGAACCGATAGGACATATTCAGAAAGATGGAGACTATATATTTTCTTGGCAACCTATGGAGATGAGTGATATTGCAAAAGAACGAGCAAAAGAGATAGCTAAGAGGATAACTGATGGTTTAGGTGGTCGCGGTATTTTTGGAGTTGAACTATTTGTTAAAGGTGATGAGGTCTATTTTTCAGAGGTTAGCCCTCGTCCTCACGATACAGGAATGGTAACTATGATAACTCAATCCCAAAGTGAGTTTGCCCTCCATATTCGAGCTGTCCTAGGATTACCTACTGATTTCGTATTCTACGGTCCCGGAGTTAGTGGAGCTTTCAAAACTTCTCAGGAATCTTTTTCTCCAACCATTGAAGTTCCAGAGGAGCTATTCTCCAAAAATTCTCTATTTCGAGTCTTTGGAAAACCTGAGGCTCATAAAGGGCGACGAATGGGAGTGGTTCTAATTTTCGATGAGGTTGAGAAGGGACTTGAACAGGCTAAAAAGTTGGTAAGTTCTATAAGATGAGAACTAAAAAATATCTCTCCTATCTTTTGAATTCTGAAACTCCAACCTATGGCAATAGAGAGAAATTGGAGATTTTCAAAAAGAGCGATATATCAAAAGGGGATATTGCTAATAATAGTTCTATTTCCACCACTCTCCATATTGGAACTCATATCGATATGCCTTACCATTTCTACCAAGAGGGGCAGACGATAGAGGATTTCGATATAGATTTTTGGAACTTTTCCAAGCCTCTATTTTTGGAGATAAAACCAAAAGGGTTGCTAATTTTCGATGAGGTGGTGGAGAAGTTAGAGAAGATAGAGAATAGGAATGAATATGATATTTTGATAGTGAAAACTGGTATCTGCTATATCCGAAACGACGAGAGATATTGGAAATTGAACTATGGATTTTCAGCCGAACTACATGACTACCTCATCGACAAATTTCCAAATATTAGAGTTTTCGGTTTCGACTCTATCTCTATTTCCAGTTTTCAAAATCGAGAAGAGGGGAGAAAAGCTCACAAGAGATTTTTAAATCCAGAAAAACCTATCTTGATAGTGGAGGATATGGATTTGCAGAAGGTGAAAAATATCTATTCAATTGAAATATCTCCTCTACGAGTTGCAAAGAGCGACGGGCTACCCTGCACGATAGTAGGAGAGGTTGAACTAAATGAAGATTGAGACTATTCTATTTGACTTTGACGGGGTGATATTGGATTCTCTCCAAATCAAAGAGTTTGGATTTCGTGAAATATTTCGAGAATTTCCAAATGAACAGGTAGAACGACTGATTCAGTTTCACCGCCAAAATGGCGGTATCTCTCGATTTGTGAAGATAAGATATTTCTTTGAAACTATCCTAAACCGAACTATTTCAGATAGTGAAGTGATGCAGTATGCCGATAGATTTTCAAGGATTGTAATAGAGGAGTTGGAAAATAGTAGATACCTAATCCCTGAAACTATCCAATTTTTAGAAAAGATATATAGAAGTTGTAACCTCCATATAGTTTCAGGGGCTGAGGAGAATGAATTGAGGTATCTTGCGGATAAATTGGGAGTATCGAAATATTTCATCACAATCGAAGGCTCTCCAACTCCAAAAGGGGAGCTAGTTCGCAATATTTTGGAAAGATACAACTATTCTAAGGAGAAGACTAGACTAATTGGAGATTCGATAAATGACTATCAAGCTTCTAAGGAGAATGGAATTAGATTTTTCGGGTTCAACAATAGAGAATTGCAAAAATTGGAGGATATTGAGTATATAGAGAGTTTTGACCTAATTTTGAACTCTTCTAACTTTTGCACCAAGAGCGGTTAGTTTCTCTTCTAACTTTTCATACCCCCTATCAAGATGGTAAATTCTATGGACTTTCGTTTTTCCTCTGGCGACAAGTCCAGCTAAAACTAATGCACTACTTGCTCTCAAATCGGTAGCCATTACATCGGCTCCATTGAGATTACTCTTTCCATATATATATACTCTATTTTTTTCTATCTCAATCTTTGCTCCAAGTCGTTGAAGCTCATTCACATGCATAAATCGATTTTCAAATAGCCTCTCCTCAACTTGACTAATCCCATTGGCTTGGGTTGCGAGTGCTACAAATTGAGCCTGCATATCTGTTGGAAAGAGTGGATATTCAGCGGTAACAATCTGGACAGGTTGGATATTGTAATTTGGAAAAATTGTGATGGAGTTGGTTTGGGTATCTAATCTGAATCCCATCTCTTGAAACTTTTCTAAAACTGAACTTAGATGGTTTGGATTTACTCTATTGATGGTAATTTCAGAGTTGGTAATAGCTCCAACACAGAGATAAGTTCCCGCCTCTATCCTATCTGGAATTACTTCAATATCTGGGAAATTTAGAAGTTTTCCGCAACTACCGACAATTTTCAGAGTTTCTGTTCCTATCCCCTCAATTTCTACCCCTGCACTTTGGAGAACTTCACAAAGTTGCATAACTTCCGGTTCAGTGGCACAATTTTTCAAAATGGTAGTTCCTTGTGCAAGAGAGGCAGCCATTACAATATTTTCAGTTCCTGTAACGGTCTTTTTTTTGAAGGTTATTTCAGTTCCTAATAGCCCTTTTGGAGCTTTTGCCTTGATATACCCCTCTTCAATGGTAATCTCAGCCCCCATCTTTTGGAGAGCTTTCAGATGCAAATCGACTGGTCGAGAACCGATAGCACAACCACCGGGTAAAGAAACCTCGCAATATCCAAATCGTGCCAATAGAGGGGCGAGAACGAGAATAGAGGCTCTCATAGTTCGGACTATGTCATATACCGCTTTTGTTTTAGAGAGATTGGAGGTATCTATATATAGAGTATTTTCGGAAAAAGAGGCTTCACCTCCCAACATTGTTAGAAGTCTAATTAGGGTCTTAATATCTGCAACATCTGGAACATTTGAAATACAGATTTTATTTTTTGCAAGTATAGTAGAAGCTATGAGGGGGAGGGCGGAATTCTTGGAACCAGAAATATCAATCTCTCCAAAGAGAGAACAACCGCCCTCAATTTCGAGGGAATACATTCACCACCTGAAAATGGAGTTTGGAGGTGGGCAGATGCCCACCCAAATTCTATATATTAGTCTTCAACTACCGGAGTTTTAGAACTTCTCATTTCGTCGGTAATGTCGTCTCTATGTTTTGGAGATTGGGCAACTTCACTCCAAACTATACAACCCTCAGTTGGACAAGCAGTAGCACAAGCTGGAACATCGTGATGACCTACACACTCAACACATTTGTCAGGATATACATAGTGTAATTCTTCACCAACTGGGTTTTCATCCTCATCTACAATAGCTTCAACAGGACATTCATCAATACAAGCCCCACAATTTATGCAGGTATCTGTAATAAATACAGCCATATCAAATCCTTATTTTTTGGTTTGTAATATTGTATCAAAATATTTCAAATCTCTAACAAGTTACATCACATGAAATTTTCATAGTAACTATTTTTTATAACCTATATATTTGTTAGAATAAAATACAATTGCCATATTACAATAAAGGATATAAATTGATACCATTTACAGATGAAGAGCTAAAACCTGCCGTTTCCAATATTATCGAAA
>DTUW01000153.1 GCA_012963895.1 Campylobacterales bacterium
AGAAAATAGGATTTATGTCTGCTAAATTGAATCGAGGTAATATCAAATCCATAAAAGTCTATTTAGAGGGCGATGAGGTTGAGAAATATAGCAAATCTCTAACTACATCTGCCATTATTGGAGTTTTAAAAGAGAGCTTAGGAGAGCAAGTAAATTATGTAAATAGCGAATTTATCGCAAAAGAGAGAGGGATTGCTATCGAAAATAGAAAATTTTCCAATAAAAGCGGGTTTATAAATAGGGTTGGTGTGAAGCTTACGACCAATAAAGATATTATTCAAATTGCAGGGACAATTTTTGGAGAAGCAGAAGAGAGAATAATAGAGATAAATGGATTTGATTTGGATATTCGACCACAAGGAAACATGGTGCTATTTACCAATAGCGATATTCCGGGAGTGATTGGAGATGTTGGCTCAATCTTTGCAAAATATGGAGTAAATATAGCCGATTTCAGATTGGGTAGAGATAGCAACGGAAAGGCTCTGGCTGTAATTCACACAGATGGAGAAGCCCCAGAAGAGGCGATAAATGAGCTATCTAAGTTGGAGGCTTGTATCTCTATCCAGACAGTTTCAATAGTGTAGGAGTTTCAAAATGGTTGAAGGGGTTGTAGTTTCTCTTTTGCAAACTTTGGCATCTTTTCTATTTAAAAACTATCTGGAAACTACAATCCCTACCGTCTCAGAAGGTGGAGAGCAAAAAGAGTATATATGCGAAATTTCCAATCCACCATCGAAAAGAGCAACAGAAATACTATTGAAAAATAGGATAGAGTGGCTGAATGAAAAAGCTATTCAAGAGAATTTGGGTAGTATTATTGGAGAAAAGGAACGGGAAATAGTTGAAAAGTTTCGCCGAGATTCCAATTTGGATAGTTTTATCCATTGGAATATGGAGTATTTCCAAGGAAAAGGGTGTATTTCCAAAGAGAAACTATTCTCATATTTGAAAAAGAGATTGAAAAATATCAGTCGCTCTATCGCTCTCTATCACGAAAAAGAGGCATTTCACGAATTGGAGAGTGGAATATTCAAAAACTCCTATTTCAAGGAGTTGGAAGAGGAATTTTAGTTCAGTGGTTCGAGCAAAAAAGAGATTTGGACAAAATTTTTTAAAAGATAGAACGATATTAGAGCAAATCATCAAAGCGATTCCCGATGACGACTACCAACTGGTAGAAATCGGGGCTGGTTTGGGTGATTTAACTAAGTATCTATTAGTATCTAATGGTGTGGTTGCTTTTGAGATAGATTTAGATTTATGCAACTACCTAAATAGCAAATTTTCAGAAGAGTTAGAGAACGGAAAATTAGAGCTATTTTGTAAAGATGTAATCGCTGTTTGGAGGGAGGAACTCTATTCAGAAAAATATAAAATAGTTGCCAACTTGCCATACTATATTGCAACTAATATCATTTTCAAAGCTTTACAAGATAGAAATTGCAAAAGTATTACCGCTATGGTTCAGAAAGAGGTAGCTGATAAATTTGTGGCAAAAGTTGGAGAAAAGAATTTTAGTATGTTGAGTGTTGTTGCTCAATCTGCTGGAAAGGTGGTAAAAGTTGTAGATGTTCCACCGACAGCCTTTCAACCTATGCCTAAGGTCTATTCGGCTGTGGTTCAATTTAGAAAAGAGATAGAGACTATCTCCCACCATTTCATCTCCTTTCTCCAAATAGCATTTAAGCAACCTCGCAAAACTCTTCTGAAAAATCTATCTCAACACTATGAGAGAGATAGGTTGGAAACTCTTTTTTTTAAACTCAACCTGAATCTATCGATTCGACCTCATCAAGTAGATACACCTATATATCACCAAATATATCAAACATTAGAGGATAGAGAAATTGGAAGAGAATAACCGATATAGAAAAAATGGAAAAAAGAGTAATAGTCATGTAATGAGTGGAGGAACACATCTAAATAGTTTCAATGCAGTTGGTAGAAATTACAAAGTGCCTTATGAGTTGATGGATCCAACTATCCGCCCATATGTTGAGAGAAATCAGAAGATGCATTTTAAGAGGTTGAATACATTCAATAAATTGAATTTCAACACTCCTACAAAAATCAGAATTACCCCTCTTGGCGGATTGAGTGAAGTTGGAGGAAATATATTAGTTGTCGAAACCGAAAAAGAGGCTATTATTATAGATGTTGGATTGAGTTTTCCAACAGAGGAGATGCACGGGGTGGATATTCTGATACCCGACTTCTCCTATTTGAGACAAATTCGGAGAAAGCTAGTAGCCTATATCATCACTCACGGACATGAAGACCATATTGGAGCAATGCCATACATCTTCAAGGAGTTTCAGCTACCTATTTACGGAACTCCTCTATCTCTTGCTCTGATATTGAATAAGTTTCAGGAACATAAGATAGCCCATTTTAAAAGCTTTTTTCGTCCTGTTGAAAAGAGACAACTCGTCCAAATTAGTAGAGATTTCAAAATAGAGTGGATTCACATGACCCACTCTATTATTGACTCCTCAGCCCTTGCAATAGTTACAGATGCGGGAACTATTATCCATACGGGAGATTTCAAATTTGACTATACCCCTGTTGATGGATATCCTCCTGATTTGCATCGACTGGCTTACTATGGAGAGAAAGGGGTTTTAGCACTTCTAAGCGATTCGACCAATTCACATAATCCGAAATTTACCCCGAGCGAAAGTATAGTTTTTCCAGCTTTCGATAGGATATTTGCCAATACAAAAGGGCGGATAATTATGTCTACCTTCTCCTCCAATGTTCACCGTATCTATCAGGCGATAGTAGCAGGGTTGAAATACAATAGGAAAATTTGTGTCATTGGTCGCTCGATGGAACGACATTTAGAAACAGCTATCAATTACGACTACATTAGACTAAGTTTCGATATTTTCATTGACCCTGATGAGGTGAAGAAGTATAGAGATAATGAGGTTCTCATCATTACAACAGGCTCACAAGGAGAGACAAATTCAGCCCTTTATAAAATGGCAAGAGATGAACATAGATTTGTTAAGATAAAACCTAATGATGTTGTTATTCTTTCAGCCAGATCTATTCCGGGTAATGAAGCCTCTATTTCTACAATGGTCAATTACCTTGAAATGGCTGGGGCTAAGGTCTATTATCAAACTGAAGATATTCATGTTTCTGGTCATGCTTCACAAGAGGAGCAGAAACTGATGATTAGGTTGATAAAACCTAAATTTTTTGTTCCTGTCCATGGGGAATACAACCATCTAAATGCTCATCGTCGCACAGCTATCGCTTGTGGGGTAGTTGAAAAAAATATCTTACTTATGAAAGATGGAGACCAGATAGAAATTCACCCAAAATACATTAAAAAAGTTCGACGAGTTAGAACAGGTAAAACATTTATTGACAACCAGAATAATGTTGAGGTTGAGAGCGATATAGTAATTGACCGCCAAAAATTGGCATCTGATGGAATTGTGGTGATTGTCGCCCAAGTTTCACGAGATGATAGTGAGCTAATAGCTAAACCTATGGTTACCAGTTTTGGACTGATTTCAGATAGGAGTGATAATTACCTTACAAATGAGCTTACAAGACTTTTAGAGGATTACCTCATTGGTATGAAAAATAGCAAACCTCATCTACTCGACCACCCAAGAGCTTTGGAGAATGACCTCAAATCGGTGGTTAGGAAATATTTGTATAAGAAATATAAAAAATATCCTCTGATTGTCCCTTCTGTCTTCGTTATGTAGTTTTGGAACTAAAAGAGAATGCAATAATCGTTAGCGATATTCACTACCACCCCCGATATAGGAGAGAGTTTCTAACTCTTCTTTCAGAGTTGGAAAGCTCTCCCCCTCCCCAGCTAATTCTCTTAGGTGATATTTTCGACCTCCTATTTGGAGAAGTTGATTGGACTATCTCCCTAAATAAAGATGTAATTCAAAGACTTGATAGGCTTGGCACAAAGATAGAAGTCATCTATTTCGAAGGTAACCACGATTTCAATTTGGGAAACATTTTCAACAATATCCACATAGTCCCTATCTCTAAACAGCCGATGAGGTTGAGAAGTGGAGATATAGATATATTTCTAGCTCATGGAGATTTTCAAGAAGGGGGAATTTTCTATTTTTACAGAAGAGTAATAGAAAATAGGTATTTACTGAAATTTCTAGATTGGATAGATACCAAGTTGGGAAATATTATTATTAAACACATAGAAAAGAGAGAAGAACAAAAAGAGAAATGCTATCAAAGGGGTAAAGCAGATATTAGATTTCAAAAAGAGAGAGGGATATATATATATGGTCATTTTCACCAAAATAGAGGTATTCAGATAGGGGATAGCCTCTATCTTCTCCTCTCCCCCTTTGCTTGTAATAAAAGTAGTTTTGTAGTAAAATTGAAACGGCATGGTATATGTTTGGAAAAATATGAGTTCAAGGATTCTGAATGATGCAACAAAAAAAAGATGTAGGGGTAAAGGTAGGTTCTAACGAGATAGAGCTGGTTGATTTCCGTATATTAAAAGATATTGGGGGGAAAGTATATGAGGGAATATATGGTATCAATGTGGCAAAAGTTAGAGAGATTATTAGACTACCTAAACTAAATATCTTACCAGGGGTTCCAGACTTTATTGAAGGTATTTTTGATTTGAGAGGAGTGGTGATTCCTGTTGTCAATCTTGCAAAATGGATGGAGGTTGATACAGGGAGACCTTTTGATAAAAAAGTAAGAGTAATTATTGCCGAATTCAACAATATCCTAATAGGTTTTATAGTTCATGAAGCTAAAAGAATTCGGAGAATAAATTGGAAAGATATTGAACCTGCATCATTTGCAGCAGCTCACGATGGTGTAGGGGTTGAGAAAAATAAAATTACAGGTGTTACCAGAATAGAAAACAATGGAGTTTTACTAATCCTCGACCTTGAAAGTATAGTTCAAGAGTTGGGATTAGTTCAAGATGCCACAGAAGTAGATAAGGTTGCTAGTGGTGAGAAATTCTCAGGAATGACCCTCCTATTAGATGATAGTGTAACGGCTAGAAAAGCTATGAAAACAGCTCTAAAACATTTAGGATTTGATGTAACAGAAGCTATCGATGGAGAAGATGGATTTGAAAAATTGGAACAGCTATATAATGAGATGGGAGAAGAGAGATTTAAAGAAGAGATGAAACTAATCGTCTCAGATATTGAGATGCCAAAGATGGACGGATTCCATTTTGCTTCAAAAGTGAAAAAAGATGATAGATTTAAAGAAGTTCCTATTCTATTCAACTCCTCCATTAGTGGAACTTTTAACGAAGAGAAGGGACTTGAAGCGGGTGGAGATGGATACCTTGTGAAGTTCGACCCTAAGCGGTTCTATGAAGAGGTATCGAGAGTAGTAAAAAGATAAAACAATTAGAGAGGTATAAACATGGATGAATTTCAAGAGATACTGCAAGATTTCTTAGTTGAAGCATTCGAACTTATTGAACAACTCGACCAAGATTTGGTAGAGCTTGAAAATAACCCTGATGACTTGGATTTGCTCAATAGGATTTTTAGGGTTGCTCACACTATCAAAGGTTCAAGCTCATTCCTAAACTTTGATGTTCTTACAAGACTTACCCACCACATGGAAGATGTTCTGAATAAAGCTCGAAAAGAGGAGCTAAAAGTTACTCCTGAGGTGATGGATGTCGTTTTACCATCTATCGACATGATGAAAGGACTTTTGGCTCAAATTCGAGACACGGGAACAGATGAAGGTGGGATTGATATTGAGGAGATAGTTCAAAAATTAGATGCTATTTCAAAAGGAGAAGACCCATCGGCAGGAGGTGGTGGAGAAGCTCCCACAGAAGCCTCTTCTAATGAGAGTTCTGGATCTGAGGAAAAGGCTTCTGAGAATAAAGAGGGAGCGACAGTAAATCCAGATGACCCATTAGCCGATGAGCCTGAATTAGATTACTCCAACATGTCAGAAGAAGAAATAGAAAAAGAGATAGAGAGACTTCTGAAAAAAAGACAAGAGGCTGATAGAGCTAAAAGAGAGGCTAAGAAAAAAGCTGAACAAGGAGGAGGGGAAGAGAAAAAACCAGAACAAAAAGCTCCAGCCCCACAACAATCAAAACCAGCTGCTCCAAAACCAGCTGCCCCGAAACCTGCAAGTCCGGCCGGTGCTAAGAAACCACCTGCAAAACCAGCTGTTGAACAAACTATTAGGGTAGATGTTAGAAGACTTGACCACCTTATGAACCTCATCGGAGAGCTTGTTCTCGGTAAAAACCGACTTATGAAAATTAACGATGATGTAGAAGAGAGATATGAGGGTGAAGAGTTCTTAGAAGAGCTAAACCAAGTTGTCTCTATGATATCTCTTGTAACTACAGATTTACAGATAGCTGTTATGAAAACGAGAATGCTCCCTATTGGTAAGGTCTTCAATAAGTTCCCAAGAATGATTAGAGACCTTTCAAGAGAGTTGAATAAGAAAATTGAACTAAGAATTGAAGGGGAAGAGACAGAATTAGATAAATCTATTGTTGAAGAGATAGGAGACCCGCTAGTTCATATTATTAGAAACTCTTGCGACCATGGAATTGAAACACCAGAAGAGAGAGCAGCAAAAGGCAAGCCTGAAACTGGGGTTGTCGAACTCAAAGCATATAATGAAGGTAACCATATCGTTATCCAGATTACAGACGATGGGAAAGGTATGGATCCGGAGGTCTTAAAACAGAAATCTATTGAAAAAGGTATTCTTTCCGAAAAAGAAGCCGCTCAAATGACAGATAAAGAGGCTTTCGGATTGATATTCAGACCTGGTTTCTCAACGGCAGCCAAGGTAACCAATGTATCCGGTCGTGGGGTTGGTATGGATGTTGTTAAAACCAACATTGAGAAGCTCAATGGTATTATCGATATAGAGAGTGAGGTAAATGTTGGGACAACTATGAAATTGAAGATACCTCTAACTCTCGCAATTATTCAAGCCCTTTTGGTTGGAGTTCAAGAAGAGTATTATGCAATCCCTCTTGCGTCAGTTCTCGAAACTGTGCGAATTACACCAGAAGAGATATACACAGTTGAAAATAGACAAGTTTTAAGACTTCGCGATGAGGTTCTTTCACTTGTCCATCTTGCTGATATTTTTGATGTTGAGAGAGTTTTCGAAAATCAAGACCATACCTATGTGGTCGTTCTTGGATTGGCAGAATCGAAAATAGGGGTAATTGTAGATTCTCTTGTAGGACAAGAAGAGATAGTTATCAAAAATCTTGGCGAATATCTTAAAGGTATGGACGGAATTGCTGGAGCTACAATTAGGGGAGATGGTGGAGTTACTCTAATTGTTGATGTTGCAGCGATTATGAACATGGCAAAAGAGATAAAATCACAAGCTGTCCAAGTCGAAACTACTCAATCTAAACCTAAAAATGGACCAGAAGATTATGTAGTTATGATAGTTGATGATAGTAAGACAGATAGAAAAATTATGAAATCGGCTCTTAAACCTCTTGGAGTTCAAATTATTGAAGCTACCGATGGGGTCGATGCTCTTACAAAATTGAAGAGCGGTGAGTATGATATAGATGCTGTGATGGTAGATATTGAGATGCCTCGAATGGACGGATATACTTTGGCAACTGAAATTCGCAAATATAACAAATTCAAAAATCTACCTCTATTAGCTGTTACTTCCAGAAATAGTAAGAGCGATAGAATGAGAGGAGTTGAGGCTGGAATGAGTGAATATATCACTAAACCTTATTCTCCTGAATATATTGTAAATGTTGTTCGTAGAAATCTAGGTTTAGACTAGTAGCAAGGAGTAGAGATGAGTGCAAAATTACAAGAGGTTTTTCAAAAACAACAACAGCAACAGAACCAGTCTGAAATAGTTGCCGATGATGAGGTGCTTCAACTTGTAGGATTTATGGTTGGAGAAGAGGAGTATGCTATCCCTATTTTGACTATTCAGGAGATTATCAAACCTATTGAATATACCAGAGTGCCTCGCACCCCTCAGTTTGTTTTAGGAGTTTTCAACTTGCGGGGTAGTGTTATTCCTCTAATCGATTTGCGGATAAAATTTGGAGTTCCTGCCACTAAGACCAATGAAGACACAAGATATATTGTTCTAAAAGATGGAGACGACACAGCTGGGTTTGTAATCGATAAACTAAATCAAGCTATGAGAATTGAAAAGAAGAATATCGACCCTGCACCAGAAGCTACCACCCAAGATAAAAGCCTAATTGAGGGTGTAGGTAAAAAAGAAGATAGAATTATCACAATTCTAAAAGTCTCTAAACTTTTGGAAAGAGATTTCTAATCTCCTAATATTCCCTATCTCTCCCCCTCCCTGTTGATATAATATAGAAAATAGACAGGGAGGCTCTAAGTGTTACGAACTTTTCCTATATTTCTCCTTTTTCTCTCCAATCTCTTTGGATATATCGTTATTGAACACTATCCAGTAAAATATTTCGTGCCTGAATACAGAATCAAATTGACTACAAAGATGAAAGACTACTATCACGGGTTCGAAAGTGCAAAACTTTACTTTCGTCCAGTTTCCCCAACTCTCCAAAATGCACCTTTCTATACGGTCTATATGAATTGCGACCCTGATAAAATGTGTGAGGCTATCCTACCCGCTCCTCTAAAAACTACTAAACAAATCGAATACTATATAGAAGCTGTTGATAATGTTGGAGATATATACAAAACCCAAAATTTTACTATCCCCCAAATTGAGTTACCAAACTGGCAGATTGATGATATAGGTAGTGTTGAGATAATTACAACTGCTAAGATAGCTGATAATGTTCCTATTGATGGATTTGGTGAAAGGGTTCAGATTCGCTATATCAGTAGCAATATCGATAAAGCTAAACGGGTAGAATCGCGATTTATTCCATCTGATGAGGTGAATATGACCAAACCCGAAGAGCAGACTATTGAACTTAACCAAATAAAAAATGTAACTGATGAAAAGGTGGATTTAACAGGTGTCTGGTCAGTCCGCAAAACTCTATCTAGCTGTCTCTCTGGGCTGTATGCTCACAAAATCATCAAAATATCATCTCACAATGGGAAAATTATTGACAATAAGACATATAAAAAAGGGACTAGATTTCTCTATACTGAAAAAGATGGCTATGTATGTCAATTGATAGATGATACTGACAATGGCTCTATGGTTGGTCAAGATAGTGTATATGACTATAAATCATTTTTTGAGGCTCTAAAATTTGGACTTAGAGATGATGAATATGTGAAGCTATTGGAATTTAGCAAGGACAAAATAGCCTATGAACTCCATTCAAAAGGAAAAGTTTTAACAACTGTATATAAACGAGAACCCGACTCTATCTTTTTTGAATGAAAAAATATTTTGTAATAGTCTCTCTATATATAAAACTTCTTAGCGGTATAGTTCATGAAGAGCCTCCTTTCTATATTCCAGCATATCCAACTATATTCGAAATATCTACCACTAATGGAGAGGTGGTAAGTTCCGCCTATCTCCTATTTAGAAATAGCCATATGGATACCTTTCGAAAAAAGGTAATGGAGTGCAATGAGAAGAGGTGTAAAGCTATTATTCCAAGACAGAAACCGGATAGCAATATCTACTATCAGATAGTAGTTCGACTCTGTTCAGGAAAAAAGTTGAAAACCAAAATCCTCACCCTCCACCCTATCCCCCTTCCGGAGTGGCAACAGGTTGATAGCTCTGACTATATCTATATCGATAGTCCAACTGCTTCTATTGAGGGATTTTGGAGTGAAAATATTATTCTCAATGAGCCACCTCATCAACAAACTCCTATTATAGAGTTTTCGCAAAATATGGAATCGCAACAGGAGAGCCAACCTAAATTGAAGACAAAACAGGAGGAGTTACCAGAGACAAAAGAGAGTATATGGGATTTTTTCTCTTTTGACGATGAAGAGAGTAGCGATGAGGTTGAAGAGCCGAAAACATACAAAGAGATTTTTATCCCATAGAGAAAGAGAGTGAATGGAAAAACTGCATGTAGCAATCATTATGGACGGAAATGGTCGATGGGCTGAGAGACGAGGAGAGAAGAGGATAGAGGGACATAAGATAGGTAGTGAAGTGGTTCGACAAATTACCCAATTTGCTTCTAAGCGAGATGATATTTCCCAACTTACCCTATATGCTTTTTCAACTGAGAACTGGAAAAGACCAAAAATGGAGGTCTCTTTTTTGATGCAACTATTGGCTAGATATTTGGAGCATGAGACCTCAAC
The DNA here is from genome assembly GCA_012963895.1 of Campylobacterales bacterium. GTDB lineage: Bacteria > Campylobacterota > Campylobacteria > Campylobacterales > Thiovulaceae > UWMA-0117. Next base: position 10,263 of record DTUW01000153.1, read on the forward strand.
CTATTTGGATAGTGGTATTCGATTTCGAGCTATCGGGGATATATCTAGATTTTCAGATAGGTTGCAACAGGCTATAAAAGAGTTGGAATACAAGACTAGGAACGGGGATAGGTTGGTTCAGAATCTAGCCCTAAACTATGGAGGAAAAAACGAAATTGTAAGGGCTGTTAGGAGGCTTGTAGATAGTGGAAATAGGATAGACGAGACAAATTTAGAAAAGTATTTAGATATATCTACCCCCGTTGATATTCTAATTCGAACAGGGGGAAATAGTCGTATCTCCAATTTTCTACTATGGCAAATATCGTATGCTGAACTCTTCTTTACTCCAACTCTATGGCCAGACTTCACACCAGAGGAGCTACAACAGATATTGGAGAAGTTCTATACCATCGAGAGAAGATTTGGGGGACTTTCCAATTCGAGTAATAGATAGGAGATGTCTATTTCCAAATTCCAGAAAATAGGTAGAATTTCCAATATTTTATTAGGAGAACGATAGTGAAAAAGGTAGCTTTCATATTTCCCGGACAGGGTAGTCAAGCTGTCGGCATGGGAAAAGATTTCTATGAAAATAGTCCATTAGCTAAGGAGCTAATAGATTCTGTTTCTGAAAGTATGGGAATAGATTTCCCGGGTTTGATGTTTGTTGAAAATGGAGATTTGGAGAAGACTCAATTTACCCAACCTGCAATACTACTAATTAGTTTAGTAGCAAAAGAGCTGTTTTTAAAAGAGATAGATATTACCCCTCACTATCTACTAGGACACTCCTTAGGTGAATTTTCAGCCCTTGCCACTACCGGGGCAGTCTCCACTCTTGAAGCTGTTCAATTGGTTCATACTCGCGGAAAACTTATGCAGGAGGCTTGTAGCGGTATTGATGCGGGTATGATGGCAGTTATTGGTCTATCTAATGATGTTGTAAATAGTATATGTGAAGAGGCGAGAAGCGAAGGGAGACAAGTTTGGGGAGCTAATTACAACTCAAACGGGCAGGTAGTTATCGCAGGGATAAAGTCCGATTTGGAATATATCCAACCAAAACTAAAAGAGGCAAAGGCGAAAAGAGCTATTATTCTAAATATGTCAGTAGCAAGTCACTGCCCACTATTGGAAAGTGCTACCGAAAAATTACGAGATGAATTGGATAGGGTTGTGAAAGATAATTTTTCTACCCCTATTGTTTCAAATGTTACAGCTCAACCATACAGCTCCAAAAGTGAAGCGGTCGAACTGCTCACTAAACAACTTGTATCACCTGTCAAATATGAAGAGAGTATTAGAAATATTGCCGATGAGGTAGATATATTTATAGAATTTGGACACGGAGCAGTCTTAAAGGGGCTAAATAGGAGAATTGTGAAATCTATCCCAACCCTCACTATTTCAGATATGGAATCTCTTGAAAAGGCGATAAAGGAGATAAAAGAATAGGGGCAAGAAGCCCCAACCCCCCTAATCTACCTTCTCTATCTTTTCGTAAAAGTTACCTCCAACCTTTTTACCATCTAGATATATAGTAGGAGTTCCTCTAACTTCTAACTCTTTTGCAGTAGCTCTATCTTTTGCGATGGCTTGATTTGCCAAATTGCTATGTAAATCAGTTTCACTATATTTCAATCCAGTGGCTCTGTTGAACTCCTCTAATATCTTTTTCTCATCACTTTCGCGAGGATTTACAGAAGTGTTGTAAGCCTTGATTACTGCTTCTTTATCCCCTCGAGCCTGAGCAATATACATAAGTTTCGCTAGTGGAACAGAAGCCGGGTGAATTCTTTCAAGCGGTAGATGGTAGTAATAGACTGCAAAGGTCTTAGGATACTTTTTTACATACTCCAACATCTTTGGCACTCTGCTTTTGCAGTATGGACAGAGAGGGTCGCTAAATACCACTATTTTGTGTTTAGCATCGCTATTCCCAAATAGGAGATGAGATGGTGAGTAGTGTTTAGCCTCAATTTTCGGAGCAAATAGGCTTTTCCAATCTCGACCGTCTAAGCTTGTGAGGTTTTCAGTGAAATTGTTTCCATCTGTAAAAAATATCTGTTTATCAGAGAATGGAAAAAAGCGGTTTCCTTGTCTAAATTGTCCTGAAAAGTGTATTTTTACCCCTTCCCACTCTTTGGAGTTTGGAATAGGTTGAACATCTGCAATAGATATAGCTAGATTTCTAATATTTGGATTACTAGAAAATTTAGCCTGTAAGTAATTTACTAATTTCATCTCTTTTGAAAGAGTCTCACCGCCAAATAGTAGCGATGTAGCCACTATCGAGATAGAAGCTATTTGGGCTATTCTGGATTTCATTATCTCTCCTACAAAATATTTTGTGCTATTCTATCCAAATAGATATATTGCAAAATACATACCTAAGGAGATATTATGATTGCTATGCCTGTAAAAAGCAATAAGCCAGATAGTGCTATCAGCCCTGTTTTTGGAAAAGTGAAATATTTTGCGATTGTCGATGAGGTTGGAAATATTCAATTTGTGGAAAATAGGGAAAAATCGGGAATTAGAGCCGTCCAGTTGCTAATTGAACATGGAGTAAAAACCCTACTAATGTCCCACATTGGTGAGAGACCTTTCCAATTGGCAATAAATTCTGGGATAGAGGTTTTCTATGTTGGTAAAGAGAGAATAACAATTCTAGAAGCGGTAGAGAAGTGGAAAAATGGAGAGTTGCAAAATGCGAAAGAGGTAGATATATCCCTCTTTTCGCACCATCACTAAATGGAACGGGGGAAATTCCCCCTCCCAGAAAAGTAGAGCTATCTACTTCTTATCCTCTTGAACATCTTCAACATCAATCACATCGTCATCATCTTTTTTAGCTTGTGATTGTTGCTCTTGCCCTGCTCCTGCTTGTTGTTTAGCCATGTGGATTTTTTGACTTGCAGTGATTAGCTCTTGGGTTTTAGTCTCTATCTGCTCTTTTGTAGCATTTTCATCTTGGACAAGGCTTTCAAGTTCAGAGATAGCTTTCTCAACTGCCGATTTATCTTCACTGCTTATCTTATCTGCCACCTCATCTAAACTCTTCTTAGTTTGGTGGATAATGCTATCTGCTTGGTTTCGAGCCTCTACTAACTCTTTTCGTTTTCTATCAGCCTCTTTGTTAGCTTCTGCCTCTTGAACCATTCTGTTGATTTCCTCTTCTGAGAGTCCGCTACTACCTGTAATAGTGATAGATTGCTCTTTTCCGGTAGTCTTATCTTTTGCCGAAACATTCAAGATACCATTAGCATCAATATCAAAGGTAACCTCAATTTGAGGGACACCTCTTGGAGCTGGTGGAATTCCTGAAAGTTCGAAATTACCGAGAGACTTGTTATCTCTTGCAAACTCTCTTTCACCTTGAACAATATGGATAGTAACCGCTGTTTGGTTGTCTTCGGCTGTTGAGAAGATTTGGGATTTTTTCACTGGAATAGTTGTCCCCTTCTCAATTATCTTAGTAGTAACTCCTCCAAGTGTCTCAATTCCGAGAGAGAGAGGGGTAACATCGAGTAATAGAACATCTTTAACATCACCTTTTAATACCCCACCTTGGATAGCAGCACCAGCAGCCACAACCTCATCAGGATTTACAGACTTGTTCAACTCTTTTCCGTTGAACATTTCAGAAACTATTTCCTGAACTTTTGGAACTCTGGTAGAACCACCAACTAAGATAACTTCATCTATATCACTAGGTTCTAATCCTGCATCGTCCAAAGCTCTTCTAATGTGTGTTTTAGTCTCTTCTAGTAAAGGCTCAATCATTGCCTCGAATTTGGCTCTGGTAATTTTCTTAACTAAGTGTTTAGGTCCTGTGGCATCGGCTGTAATAAATGGTAGATTTATTTCAGTTTCAGTAGCTGATGAAAGCTCTTTTTTAGCAGTTTCAGCTGCATCTTTCAATCTTTGGAGAGCCATCTTATCATTTCTCAAATCGATACCGTGCTCAGCCTTGAACTCATCAACTAGGTAATTTAGGATTTTGTTATCAAAGTCATCACCACCTAGGAAAGCATTTCCATCAGTAGCTAGAACCTCGAAAGTTCCATCACCAATTTCGAGAACGGTAACATCAAAAGTCCCACCACCTAAATCATAGACCAATATCTTCTCATCACTTTTCTTATCAAGTCCATAAGCCAAAGCCGATGCGGTAGGTTCGTTGATAATTCTCAATACATTTAGCCCGGCAATCGCTCCCGCCTCTTTTGTAGCTTTTCTTTGAGAATCGTTGAAGTATGCTGGAACGGTAATAACTGCATCGGTTACCTTAGTTCCTAGATAGGCTTCTGCATCTTCTTTCAATTTGGTTAGTATCTTTGCCGAAATCTCTTGCGGAGTATATATCTTATCAGCCACTTTTACCGCAGCCATTCCGTTTTTATCTACAATTTCGTAAGTAACTTTATCGTGAGCCTCTTTTGCTTTCTCTTCATTCATCATAAGACCCATAATTCTTTTAACTGAATAGATAGTCTTATGAGGATTGGTAATAGCTTGTCTCTTTGCAGGGTCTCCTACAAGAGTTTCCCCTTTGTCTGTAAAGGCTACAACTGATGGGGTTGTATTTCGTCCCTCTTTATTTGGGATAATTTTCGCTTCACCAGCTTCATATACTGCTACACATGAGTTAGTTGTTCCTAAGTCAATTCCAATAATTGCCATGTTTCACCTCCTAAATTTAGTTTGCAATACTTACCATTGTGGCTCTTAGAACTCTTTCGCGGAGTTTATAGCCGTCTTGGAGAACTTCAACAATCTCCCCGCTTTCAACCTCATCGCTATCAACTCGCATCACTGCCTCATGGAGATTTGGGTCAAACCCGTTTTGAGTATCTATCTTCTCTACTCCATGTTTTTGGAGCATTGAGAGGAAATTTTTTAGGGTAATCTCTACTCCCTCTTTTAGTTGCTCCACATTTGGGTCAGTTTCAGCCGACTTGATAGCCATATGGAGATGGTCTAGAACGGGTAATATATCTTTTGCGAAGTTCTCTAAGCTATATTCAATAGCTTGTAACTTCTCTTTTTCAAGTCGCTTTTTATAGTTTTCGAACTCCGCAAACACCCTAACATATTTGTCTTCGCACTCTTTTAGTTTTGCTTCAAGTTCATCTACCATTTCAGATGAACTCTCTTGACTTGATTCTATTTCAATAGTCTCATCTTGTTTCTTCTCTTCCAACGGATTACCTCCTTTGCAAAACCAGCGATATTATATAACATTGAGTTAGTTTATGTCAAGTTTATTTAGTTCAATTTAGTAATCTTGTAGCCACTGCCTCCAAATTATCCACCAATTCGCTATCTATAAAATCCTCGCTACTCTCTTTTCTATTAGATAGCTTATCTCTCCAATTTTCCAAAGTGGTAACCAGTAGCCCGATAGCTTCTACTCCACTTTTTCCGCTATCTTCTATCTTTTTACCATTTTTTAATAGAAGCTCTTCCAATTTACCTAAGCGGATAACAACCTCTTTTGCAGATTGGTATATCCCTAAAATCTTGGACAAGTTGGAAATATAGTCCTCAATTTTCGCCACCTCATCGATAGTTATTCTCTCTTTTTCTCCCTCTAATATCTTTCTCAAAGCATCAACTATGCTAGAAAAGATTTTCATATCTAATCTATCCAGAAATGTATATCTCTTTTGTCCTAGATTTCTCTTGTGGTCAATATAGCTATCTATCTCATGTTCTTGAAGCTGTTCAGACTCGGTTATTTTTTCCTT
>DTUW01000154.1 GCA_012963895.1 Campylobacterales bacterium
GAATTCCAAATTTGTTTCTCTTGAAATCGATAATTCTGTAAAGCTTCTTAGCTCCCGCTTCTCGGTGTCGTGAAGTAATCCGACCTCTATTGTTTCTACCAGCTTTTGGGCTAATTCTTTTAAGTAATGACCTAACAGTTGGTTTGCTAGTAATATCATTACTATCGAGATTAGCCATAAATCTCCTGCTCGGAGTATATGGTTTATAAGTTTTGATACCCATCTTATACCTCTAATCCTGGAATCTTAGCCCCTTCTGGCAACCATACATAGAACTTTTTAAAGTCGTTCTGTTTGCCTTTTACTCCTCTAAATCTCTTTACTTTTCCTCTCTGATTTAGAGAATTGATTTTCACAGGGGTAATATTGAAATATCTTTTAAATATCTCTTTTAGACTATTTTTAGTAACTCGTGGAGATGTCTTTACGGTAATTACATCTCTCTCTTGGAGTTGAAAACTCTTGTCCGTATATAAAATAGCCTTTATATCTGTAATATCTACTGCCATCTCTAACTCTCTTCTACCAATTTATTCCAAATAGATTTTTCCAAAACAACGGCTTGGTATCTTGAAGCACTCCAACCATTTAGACCACCTCGTTTGACCAATTCGCAATTAGGTAAATTTCTGAATGCTAATCAAAGCACTTTTCACATCTAAGTTTTTGAAAAGAGTATTAGCATCTCTCGTTTTACCGGACTCTACACTAACTCTATCTACTACAAATAGTAGATTTTTTTCAGCAAGTTCATTGAGAGCAAATTTCAGAGCCAATATCTGTTGTTTCTTATTGACCTTCTGAGTATAGTTTCGTTTGGTAGGTCCAAAGACAACTCCACCACCTACAAATAGAGGGCTTCGTCTTGAACCTGCTCTTGCTCCACCTCTACCCTTTTGAGACCAAGGTTTCTTACCCCCACCTCTAACTGCACTTCTGTTTTTCACTCGTGCAGTGTTAGCTCTTAGCCCAACTTGATAGGCTTTGATATAGAGATAGAGATTGTGAGGGTGGATATTTTTAAAAGACTCAGGAAGTTCCAAAGTTGCAGAACTCTTTTCAAATTTTTCATTTAAAACAATTACAGCCATTATTTAACCACCTTTAATCTTCCGATTGCTCCATTTGGACCAGAAACAGAACCTTTGACAACTAAGATGCCTTGCTCTTTATCGAATGAAACTACTTCATTCTTGACAGAATTTTTCTTATTTCCGTAATGACCTGGCATCTTCTGCCCTGGTTGAACTCTACCAGGAAACTCAGCATTATCGATAGAACCTACTCGTCTATGGAAACGGCTTCCGTGACTTCGAGGACCACCTCCAAATCCATACCGTTTAACAACCCCGGTAAATCCTCTACCTTTTGTATTAAACGAACTTTGAACAATAGTAGCACTTTCAAGTGGAGATAAATCCAAATCTCCAACCTCACTATTGTTCACCTTGTTAAGGATTGCAAATCGGTTGAATTCTTTTGATAAATTATATTTTTTCTGTTGCCCCTCAATAGGCTTGTTCAACTTCTTGCCCCGACTATATGCAACGACAGCCGAGCCGTCCTCGCGAATCTCACACACTTTAATATCTACTATTTTTAATAGTGTTACTGGAATGCTTGGCACTCCAACAGTTCTACTCATACCTATTTTTTCTACAATAAATTCCATCTTAAACCTCTATTGTCCCATTGATTTAGCATTTACCTCGATTTCTGGTGCTAAATCGAGTTTCATAAGTGCATCAACAGTGTCAGGAGTTGCAGAAACAATGTCAATTAGTCTAGTGTGAATTCTTATTTCGAACTGTTCTCTTGAATCTTTATTCACATGTGGTGAGCGGAGGACTGTATACTTCTTAATCTTAGTTGGGAGTGGAATAGGTCCTCTTATAGAAGCACCCGTTCGCTTTACCGCATCTATAATAGCTGATACTGACCGGTCTAATACCCTATGGTCGTATGCCTGTAATTTCAATCTTATCTTTTCCAATTGAATACCTCTATTTAAAGAACTCGTTAGCTAAGTTTGAGATAAACCTACTAACTAAAATTCTCCTATCTAGGAAATTGTAATTGAAATTCTAATTAAATCTATTTAATAAAGCAAGGTATAATATCAATTCGCTTCTAATATCTCCTTCACAACTTCTTTATCGCTAAATGGTAGTTTCTTATCATAGATAATCTGATACTCTTCGTCTCCTTTCCCCAGAATCAGCAATATGTCGTCTCTGTTTTGTAGTTCCAATCCTCTTTTTATAGCCTCTCTCCGATTGAGAATTACCTCCACATTTTCCATCTCTTCAATTCCAGCCAAAATATCTTGAACTATTTTTTCTGGCTCTTCAAATCTCGGATTATCAGAAGTGATAATTACATGTTTTGCATGTTTCTTAGCTATCGCTCCCATCATCGGTCTTTTAGAAATGTCTCTATCTCCACCAGCTCCAAAGACAACGATGAGGTTTCTATCCTGAAACGAACTTAGAACCTTTTCCATGCCGTCTGGGGTATGGGCAAAGTCGATAATTACTAATGGGTTTTCACTTACCACCTCCATTCTTCCGGCTACCCCATAGAAATTTTCTACCTGTTGGCATATCTCTTGCAGATTTCGATTAGTCAATATTTTTATAGCTGATACAGAAGCTACTATATTGTAGAGATTGAAGAAGCCATATAGCGGACTGTGAAACTCTCCTATTTCGTGTCCAAATTGGACTATTCCAGATACTCCATCTTTTATCGTATATGCTAAAACTTTGAAAGTGCTACCGCTCTCAACTGAATAGGTGTAGCTATTGATGTAGTTGAACTCTACTTTTTCATCATCTCTATTTACCAATTTTCTACTATCATCGCTAAAAAAGCTATTTTTTACCTTAATATACTCCTCCATAGATTTATGGTAGTCCAAATGGTCTTGGGTGATATTGGTATGGACTTTCAGAGCGAAATTGAGACTCTCTATCCTCTTTTGGGCTATCGCATGAGAGCTTACCTCCATGACAAAATAGGAACACCCTTCGGAAACCGCTTGATAGATATGCCGGTAAGTGTCCAATATTGGCGGGGTGGTGTGGGTTGCCTCCTCCACCTTTCTATCATTGATATAGAAACCTCTACTGCCTTGTAAAGCCACTCTATATCCCAAATCCAGTAGGATAGAGTAGATAAGTGATGAGGTGGTGGTTTTACCATTAGTTCCAGTAACTCCTATGATTGCCACCTCATCGATACCAAAAATATCCCTAATATCTGAAAGTTCGATAGCTTGACAACATTTAGAATAGTCAAATTTTCGATTTTGAGAAGTTAGGAGAAAGGCGGTTTTTTCATCGCAAAATCGGGAGTCGTCTGTAATATATTTGTAGCTCCTATTGGGAACTGCTATTTTTGAAATCCGCTTCAAGTCTCATTCCGAATATTCAATTTTTTAGCCAAAAACTGCAAAGTCTTATCATCGGGATAGTTATTCAATGCCCCCTCTAAATAGTTGAGAGCCACTCCATAAAATCCGTGTTTTATCAAATTATTCAAAAAATCTATAAAGTCGTCTCTGCTGGTGATAATAACTTTTGTAGTGAAAATAATATCTTCAAAAGCTCTCTTAAAACCTTTCTGTTTAACAGCTATATCTTTGAAGTCTGAATAACTAATTCCATCGAGATATAGCAACTGCTGTTGAAGGGGTTCATTAAATAGCTGTTGAATTTCTAAACTTTTGCTATCGATAACATCAATAATATTCTGTATAATCTCCTCAGCATTTGGAATATCTCCATTTTTGAGGATTGTGTAATAATCATATAGAGCCTCTGCCCCTGTTTCTTCATTCATAGCCATATCAATTATCATAGTCAATATACGAGCTTCACGATTATACGGGTCTTCTGCAAGAATCTGAGAACATTTGATTAGTGCATCTTGATATTTCTCTTCGTTGAAAAGTTTATCAACCTCCTTTAAAAGTTTTCTATGGGCTACCTTCATAACCACCTCCTATATATGGTCTAATTGGTTCTCCATACCAAAAGGAACATTTATAACTTCTAATTCAGGGTGGATATAGAGTCGTAATTCTCTCTCAACTCCATATTTTAAAGTATCTCCACTACTAGCACAACCTACACAAGCTCCAAGAAGTTGAACATAAACTTTGGAGTTTTTGACATCTATCAATCTTATATCGCCACCATCTAATGCCAATTTAGGCCGAATCTTTTCGATAATATTGGAAACGGCAGGTTTTAGCTCTTCATCTGTAAATGGTATCAA
>DTUW01000155.1 GCA_012963895.1 Campylobacterales bacterium
TATCGCTAAACCTCTCCAAAATATCCAATATCAACTCCCCCGCCATATCGGTAAGCTTCTGATATAGCTCCTCAACATTCCAATCCTCTTCTATCTCAATCTGATAGTAACCCAAAATATCCCCTTCATCTAACCCCTCATTCATCAACATCGCTGTTACTCCTGTAACTCTATCCCCATTTATTAAAGCTTGTTGAATAGGACTAGCCCCTCTATACTTAGGTAGTAGAGAGGTATGGAGGTTTATAGATGGGGCTATCTCTAATATCTCTTTTTTCAATATCTGCCCATATGCAGCTACTACTATAAAATCTGGATTGAGTTGTTTGAGTTCTTCTACTATCTCTACTGCTCGATGAGGTTGAAAGATGGGAATATCCAAACCTTGAACTCTCTTTTTTACAGGAGGAGGGGTAATTATCTGTTTTCGTCCAACAGGTTTATCTGGTTGGGTTACAACTCCTATAACTTCGATATTGTCAGATTTCAGCAATCTATCTAATATCTTTTCTCCATATTCGGGAGTTCCCATGAATATTACCCGTTTCACTTTCCTATCACCTTTAAAAGGTTCTCAACTATATTTTTGTAATACTCTTTTTGCACCTCATCACCAAGGGCTACTGGTGGTTTTCCTTCATCTCCCAATTCCCTAATTTCTGTTTGTAGAGGAACTGCACCGAGAAAAGGGATATTGTATATCTTCGCTATATTTCGTCCTCCATCTTTTCCGAAAATATAGTATTTCTTACCTGTATCAGGAGCAATAAAATAGCTCATGTTTTCAACCAATCCCCCTATTGGAACTCGAACATCTTTAAACATCATAATAGCTCTACTAACATCGTCTAAGGAGACCTGTTGAGGGGTGGTAACAATAACCCCAGCTGTTAAAGGTAATTCCTGAGCCATAGTAAGCTGAATATCGCCAGTCCCCGGAGGCATATCGATAATTAGGAAATCCAACTCTCCCCAATCTACATCTTCAAGAAATTGGATAACTGCCGAAACAGCTACCGAACTCCTCCAAACAAGTGGAGTATCAGCGGTAGGGGTTGTATATCCAACACTCATAATCTTTATTCCGAAGTTTTCAGATGGTTCTATCTTATCTTTTTCATTCCATCTAAGTTTTTCTATCTCTGTTCCTGTCATTCTAGGGACATTTGGACCATAGACATCGGCATCAAGCAGTCCGACCCTATATTTTTTCTGAGCCAAAGCGATAGCGAGATTTACAGATATTGTAGTTTTTCCAACTCCACCTTTTCCGCTTGTAACTGCTATGATATTTTTAGCATATGGGGCTCTATTGTTAGGATTTGCAAAAGTTCCATAAGTGATATTTTTCTTATTTTGAGTTTTCTGTTTGATTTCAATCTTCTGAAATTTCGTCCCCAATTCAGATGTGATAGATTTCTCAATCTCTCTAAATACCTCTTCGTTGAGAATGGAGAGAACTATTGCAACTCTATCCCCTTCTACTTCTACACTATCAACCAGTTTTAAGTCGCCTAAACTCTTATCCAAATTTGGGTATTTGAGATTTGTAACAAATTCCAATATATCGTCTCTATTCATCTATATCCTTTATGAGAAGACCGCTAATACTTACATGTTACAATATTTTAAATATAGATATATATAGAGGAATAGAATGGGTATAGAAAATATAGATATTTCAAAGTCATTAGAAAAAAGTTATTTAGACTACTCAATGAGTGTAATAGTTGGACGAGCTTTACCAGATGTTAGAGATGGTTTGAAACCAGTCCATAGAAGAATCCTATATTCTATGAATGAATTGAATCTCTCTCCAAAATCTCCATATAAAAAGTCGGCTCGTATTGTTGGAGATGTGATAGGAAAATACCACCCACATGGAGATAGTGCCGTTTATGATGCTCTTGTCCGAATGGCTCAAAGTTTCTCTATGAGAATTCCGATAGTCGATGGACAAGGAAACTTTGGTTCTATCGATGGAGACAATCCAGCAGCTATGAGATATACAGAGGCGAGAATGACTAGCTATGCTGAGGAGTTGCTTAGGGATATTGAAAAAGATACTATCAATTTTATCCCTAACTACGATAACTCTTTGGAAGAGCCAGAGGTTCTACCCACAAGAGTTCCAAATCTTCTAATAAATGGTAGTAATGGTATTGCTGTTGGAATGGCTACCAATATTCCACCTCATCGCATAGATGAGGTTATAGATGCCTCTCTGCTTCTATTGGAGAATCCAAATAGTTCGGTTGAGGAACTTCTAGATATTGTCAAAGGTCCAGACTTTCCGACAGGCGGAATTATTTACGGAAAAAGTGGAATTTTTGAAGCATATAGAAAGGGGCGAGGACGGATAAAAGTTAGGGCTAAGCTCCACTATGAAAAGGTAAATAGTAGAGATGCAATAGTGATAGATGAACTACCTTACCAAGTGAATAAAGCTCGACTGCTCGAACAGATAGCAAATCTTGTTAGAAGTAAATCTATTGATGGAATTTCAGATATTCGAGATGAGAGCGATAGAAAAGGAATCAGAGTAGTTATCGAACTTAAAAAGGGAGCTATAAAAGAGGTTGTAGAAAAAAATCTATTGAAATCTACAAATTTAGAAATCACTTTCAGCATCAACCTATTAGCTATAAAGAATTATGAGCCGAAACTTTTCAATTTGGTAGATATTCTACAAGAGTTTATATCCCATCGAAAAGAGGTAATCACTCGACGAACCACATTCGAATTAGAAAAAGCTAAGGCAAAAGCCCATATTTTGGAAGGGGTTCAGGTAGCAATCTCCCATATTGATGAGGTGGTGCAGATTATCAAAAGTAGCCCTAATAGTTCAGAGGCGAAAGAGATATTATCCTCCAAGTTTGAACTATCTCAAAAACAGACATCGGCTATATTGGATATGAGACTTCAAAAATTGACATCGTTCGAAATAGATAGACTTTTGCAAGAGTTGGAGGAGTTGAAAAAGGAGATTGAATATCTCCAATCTATTTTAGATAGTGAGGAGAAATTGAAAGATGTCATCAGAAAGGAGCTATTAGAAATCAAATCCAAATATTCATCTCCTCGCAAAACGGCAATTGAAGAGGATTACGATGATATTGATGTTGAGGATTTGATTCCAAATCTGCCTATGGTTGTAACCATTACAAACAATGGATACATCAAGAGAGTTCCTCTATCAACCTATGAGAAACAGAAGAGGGGTGGAAAAGGGAAAACTGCTATTACTACCTATGAAGATGATTTTGTGAAAGACTTTTTTATCTCCAATGCTCACGATACTCTACTAATTATTACCAACTTTGGACAACTCTTCTGGTTGAAGGTCTATAAAATTCCTGAGGCTTCAGCTTAGAGATGGAGAGAATATCAGAGCAGTAATTCCTACCGATAGTTTAGATGACACAAAATCGCTACTTTTCTTTACTAAACATGGATTGGTCAAGCGAACCAATCTAGCCCACTTCTCCAATATCCGCTCTCTTGGAGTAAAAGCGATAAAGCTTGACGAAGAGGATGAACTAGTTACAGCCAAAATTGCAGATAGCGAAAGTGAGCATATCGCCATATTCACAACTTTCGGAAAAGTTATCAGATTTTCAATAGATGAAGTTAGAGAGATGGGCAGAAATACCAGAGGGGTTATCGGTATAAAATTTGGTGAGAAAGATGATTATGTAGTTGATGGTATCGTTCTCAAAAGTGAAGATGGAGAAATCCTAACAGTTAGCGAAAATGGACTAGGTAAGAGAACCAAAATATCTGAATATAGAGTTACCAAAAGAGGAGGTAAAGGTATTATCTCCATGAAACTTACCAATAGAACAGGTAAAAGGGTTATTGGAGCTGTTGAGGTTGAATCGGATAGGGATTTGATGGTTTTGACTGAAACAGGAAAAATTATCCGAATCTCTTTCGATGAGGTAGCTATCACATCGAGAAACACTAGCGGTGTTATTTTGGTAAAAGGGGATAAAGTTGTATCTATCTCCACATCTCCAAAAGATGAAATAGATAATTAAATGTTTCGAAAGAGGACATTCTGGCACAATAGAATATATGCCTAAATTAGTTTTATTGGGTAGAATTTAAGTTTAAGTAAATTGATTTTAAAATATTTGCAACTTTTAAAATAGGAGAGGAGATGAAAACAATTAGGTTGAGCCTTGTAACGGCTTTGGCTCTCGGTTCGACAGCCTATGCGGTCGATTTGGAAAATATCAAAGTAAGTGGTCAAGCCACTC
>DTUW01000156.1 GCA_012963895.1 Campylobacterales bacterium
TTAATACTATTGTTATTCTATTGATTATTGACAAAATCATCAAAAAGTAGAGAGGGGCTACTCCTCCTCCTTCTCTCTTCTCTCCACCAATTTACTTCTATGGTATCCAGACATAATAAATATTAGAAATAGGACAAATCCAGTTATCATTAAAAAATCTAACATCGATTAGCCACCTCATCTAATATCTCTTCTAAATTGTAAAGTTCTCTATATTCACTAGTCATAATATGGATAAGAATATCCCCCAAATCGATAACTATCCAGTTATCTGAAACTTCAACATTTAAAAAGGTCTCTTGGGGCTTCAACCCCTTTTTAAGATAGTTTAGAAGAGCATCTAAATGTCTATCTCCTAAACCTGTTACAATAATTACAATATCTACAAAATATTCACTATCTCGGAAATCGAATACCCTAATATCCTCTCCCTTATGTTTATCCAAAATAGTTACAATCTTTTCTATTCTCTCGTCTGTTCTCTCGTCCATTCTCTTCTCCTATTGACATACTAAACATTCATCGCTTCTATCGATAGCCTTTTCTGTTTCTGGTGATTTACTTCTCAAATAGTAGGTAGATTTTACTCCCAATTCCCAAGCTAACATATATATCTTATGCAACTTCCCGCCCGTAACCTCATCGGGATTTACAAAGATATTGAGGCTTTGAGACTGGTCTATCCACTTCTGGCGAACCGCTGCCGCTCTAACCAAATTGGTCTGTTCTATCTCATATACAGGGATATAGTATCTCCAAGTATCTATATTGAGATTTGGAGCGGTAACTGGAATCATTCCACTCAAATTCTCCTCGAACCATTTCCGTTTATAGACTGGTTCAATAGTTTGGGTAGTTCCTGATAAAATTGAGATTGATGAGGTTGGAGCAATAGCCATAATATATCCGTTTCTAATGCCATCTCTTTTCACCTTTTCCCGCAACTCGTCCCAATTGTATACATATTCTCTCTGAACTAACTTTTTAGCTTTACTATTGGCAGTATCTATTGGAAATATCCCTTTACTCCATAGAGAGCCATCAGAGTTGGGATATTTCCCTTTTTCAACTGCTAAATTAGATGAGGCTTGAATAGCATTGAAAGCAATCATTTCCATCACCTCATCGATTTTATGAAGATGTTCATCACTGCCAAAATAGATACAAGACTCAGCTAACATTTGAGCCTCACCCATAACACCCAAGCCGATAGCTCTATTGGATAGGTTGGTCTTTTTAGTAGCTGAGATAGGATAGAAATTTAGGTCTATCACATTATCCAACATTCGAATAGCAATAGGAACGACCCGCTCTATATCCTCTTTTGTATTGATTTTTGATAGGTTTATACTCGCCAAATTGCAGACTGCAACCTCTCCATCTTTCACCTTTTTATTTTCAAAAACAAATCCATTATAAGGCTTATATTTTGCTGGTGAAGTATTTTGCATAATCTCCATACAGAGATTGGAACTTCTCACTATTCCAATATGTTGATTTGGATTTCTTCTATTGGCTTCATCTTTAAATCCTAAAAATGGCGAACCAGTCTCAAAGTATGAAATTAGTAGTTTTTTCCAAAGCTCCTTAGCCGATATTTTCTTTTTTCTAATATCTTCTCTACTCTCGTATTGAAGATATTTTTTTCTAAATTCATCTCCAAAAGTGTCAGTTAAATCCATAGTCTCATGCGGGTCGAAAAGTGTCCAAGTTCCACTACTTCGAACCCGTTCCATAAAGAGGTCATTTATCCAGACTGAAATAAATAGGTCGTGAGTTCGTCTTCTCTCCTCTCCTGAATTCTTTTTCAAATCTAAAAAGTCCTCTATATCCCAATGCCAAACTTCAAGATAGGCATTTATAGACCCTTTGCGAGTTCCCAACTGGTCTACCGCTATTGCTATATCATTGACGGGTTTTAAGAATGGAATTACTCCACCCCCAACCCCTTTGTATCCTCTAATAGTAGCTCCTGTTCCTCTAATTCGTGAGAAGTCCCAACCGATACCCCCTCCGTGTTTAGAGAGTAGAGCCATATCTTTGTATGTATCAAAAATACTCTCTATATTATCCTCTGTTGAACCTACATAACAGCTGGATAGTTGGTGATGAGGTGTCCGGGCATTTGAAAGGGTAGGAGTAGCTACCATGACCTCCAATTTGGAGATAACATCGTAAAACTCTTTTACCCTCTCCATCTTCTCCTTTTCATTCTTAGCTAGATACATAGCTATCGCCATAAACATATGTTGAGGCAACTCCATAGGTTCGCCATCTCTATCTTTTAATAGGTATCTATCGTGGAGAGTTTTAACTCCCAAATAGGTAAATTGTTTATCTCGTTCAGGTTTGATATATCTATCCAGCTCATCGAGGTCGTAACCCTCGTCCAAATCTTCTACTATCCTACCTACCGACTTACCATATTCAATATATTGAGCGAGTGAATGGGAATAGGGTTTCCCCTTTATCGAACTATATTTTTTGCCAACTTTGTGATATAGGTCATTTAGGAATAGCCGACTAGCTACAAAAGTCCAATCGGGTTTATCTACATCAATCTTATTTAAAGCAGTATTTATTAGGAGAGATTGGATTTCGCTACTCTTTATTCCATCTTTCAATTGAGGTAATATATCTTTTTCTAACTCCTGTTGAGATACATTTTTCAATCCCTCAACAGCTTCTAATGTCTGTTTTCGAAGTTTCTCAATATCAAAATATTCTATGCTCCCATCTCTTTTGATGACTTTCAACTTTCGACCCCTTCACCAAAAACTCTTTTAAATATTCCATCGACATTCTTAATATAGTGGTTATAGTCGAAAAGTTCTCTAATCTTCTCTTCTGATAGTCTGGTGCGAAGTTCCTTATCATTTAGTAGATGTTGCAAAAATAGAGACTCTCCCTGTTCATTTAGTGCCGACTTTCCTTTTTGGAGGTCTTCCCAAACCTTCATCGCATTTCTCTGAACTACCTTATAACTCTCTTCACGGGATAATCCAAGTAGAGGCAATTCTAGTAGAACCCTTTGGGAAAAGACTAATCCACCTGTGAGATTGAGATTTTTCATCATATTCTCAGGATAGACAACCATTTTATCAAGTAGTCCATTTAGTCGGTGAAGCATAAAATCGGTAGTAATAAATACATCAGGTAACATAAATCGCTCTACTGATGAGTGGGATATATCTCTCTCGTGCCATAGAGCTACATTCTCCATCGCTGGAATTACAAAGGCTCTGATAGTTCGAGCTAATCCCGTGAGGTTTTCGCTTAGGATAGGGTTTCTCTTATGAGGCATAGCCGATGAGCCTTTTTGACCTTTTGAAAAATACTCCTCAACCTCATATACCTCAGTTCTCTGAAAATGGCGAATAGCAACCGCTATCTTTTCAACAGATGAAGCAAGTAACCCGATTGCTGAAATTACCCGAGCATATCTATCTCTCTGGATAACTTGGTTTGAGATTGGAGCAGGTTTCAATCCCAACTCTTCACATACCAACTCTTCAAGCTCCATCGGAATATGGGCGAAATTTCCCATAGCTCCTGAAATCTGTCCAACTGAAATAACTTCTAAACTCTCTTCAAGATTTTTTAGATGTCTCTTCATCTCCTCAAACCAGATAGCTACTACCAATCCAAAAGTTATTGGCTCTCCGTGAATTCCGTGACTTCTACCAACCATTAGGGTATATTTGTGTTCTAATGCTCTTCTTTTGAGAGTCTCCATTACCATCTTGACATCTTCAATAACTATTTTTAAGGAATCTCGAATCTGTAAAGCCATTCCTGTATCAATAGCATCTGATGAGGTCATTCCATAGTGAATCCATCTACTCTCTTCTCCAAGACTCTCACTAACAGAAGTTAAAAAAGCTATTACATCATGTTTAGTCTCTTTTTCAATTTCATCTATTCTCTTGACATTGAAGGAAGCATTTTGAACTATCTTTTCAACATCTTCATCGGGAATTAGTCCAAGTTTGTTCCAAGCTTTTACTGCTGCTATCTCAACATCTAACCAAGCCTGATATTTCGCCTCTTGTGTCCATTTGTCCGCCATTTCTTTTCTGCTATATCTTTCAACCACTAATATTCTCCCGTTCTGAAAATTTACGAATTGCTATACTACTATCCAGTAGCTTAAAAAAATAGAGAGAAAATTTTAGGGATTTGATTTCTTATCTCTATATCCAATATGGTTTATCTAAAACTGAT
>DTUW01000157.1 GCA_012963895.1 Campylobacterales bacterium
GAAGAGAGAAAGATTAGGAACAGACAACGAGAGTTTGCAGAAGCCCTTTTAAAAGGGATTTTGGAGAAGTTAGAATATATAGACGAAACCATTACCAAATATTTGAAAGATAGAACTTTTGAAGAGATAGGAGAGATTGAAAAGGCAGTTTTAAGAGTTGGAGTGTATGAAATCAAATTCACATCAACAGATAAACCTATTATTATCAATGAAGCTATCGAAATTCTGAAAGATTTTGGAATAGAGGGCGGGACAAAGTTTGTTAATGGGATTTTGGACAAGGTAGAGAGATAGAGACATGGCAAATTTCAAAACCCATATAGTTGTAGGTTCTGTTAGTAGTGGGGTATTTGCTGACATGCTTCTATCTACTCACAATATTTCAAGTAATGAGGCTATGGGGCTATTTATCTTAGGCTCACTCGGTTCATTGATGCCAGACATCGACCACCCAACCTCTATCCCCTATAAAACCACTATATCCATTCTCTCTATTCTTTTTCCCTTTGGAGTGATATTTTCCAGACCTGAATACTCTATTTCGGAAAAAGCGATATTGTGGGTAGTCGCTTTCTTTGCTATTAGATTTCTATTTGAACAGATATTTTCCAAATGGAGTAGCCATCGGGGGATATTTCACTCTATCCCTATGGGTATTCTTTTGGGTATGGTTGGGGTTCTAATATTGAAGTCAATTTTTTGGATTGATAGCTACTTAGCTATTTGGGGAGGATTTTTCATCTCTTTCGGCTTCTTTATCCATCTAATATTAGATGAGGTGTATAGTGTCGATTTGGCAAATAGAAGAATTAAAAAATCATTTGGAACAGCTTTAAGTTTGTATAAAAGAGAGAACCTATTAGGAACTTTTGCGGTCTATGGAGCTATTCTAATACTTTTTCCATATATCGGCGACTATTCGATAGTTACAGATGTGATATTCTCTTCTGAGTTCTATAATAGTATATTCCAAAACTTGCTACCTAGTGGAAATTGGTTTAGTGGGATTATTTAGAACTCTCTTTCTCTCTCTTCTACCTCTTTCCCTTTTGGGAAATGTATATATTCTGAGCTACAAAATCGTAGTTCAAAATGGAACTATCCTAAATGATTCTCTATATGTTTCTCCTCTAATGGTTTCGTCGAAAAAGTTTCAATATGAGGGGTTTATCCAACTTGAAGGGGCTATTAGAGATAGTGATAGATATATCATCGAAAAAAATAGAGAACTCATATTAGAACGACTTTTTAAAGATGGAATTATTATCCGTGATTTTTCAGAAAATCGAGAACTATCCAACAACTCACAAACTACTATTATCCTACCTCCCATATATGTAGCTTTGGAGAGGGATAGTCTCGATATATACCTAATTATTTTGAAAGAAATTTAGTAGAGTTGCATTGTAAGGCAGTGGAGCGAACCACCCTGACGAATAAATATCGATGAATCTACCGGCTCTACTTTTCTATCTGGGAATATTTTCCGAAAAATTTCGATAGCTTCTCTATCTTCTGCAACTCCATAAGTTGGAATTAGAACCGCTCCATTGACAAATATGAAATTTAGATATGTGGCTGGAAATTCTCCAAATTTCGGATTAGGTAATTGAATATATTGGAAATCTGGCAGTTTCTCTTTCAACTCATCTCCTACCTCATCGAGAGAATAGAGGATAGTTTTTCTATCTCCAAATCGAGCTAACATATCTATATGTCCATCGGTATCGTCCCCCTCTAAATAGCTATTGTCTATCCATACTACTTTTTCAACTCCAAGATATTGATAGAAACTATTTTCTATCTCTCTTCTGCTCTCTTCACTCTTTTGGCCTCTATTGCGATTTAGGATAGAACTTTTAGTAACTAATAGAATATCTCCATTAGTCTCAACTGCTCCCCCCTCTACGATATAGGGGAGGTTGATAATTTTCTCCTTTGGAAAAAAGCCTATATTAGATAGTCGTTGAGTGATGAGGTTGTCATTTGAAAAGTCGAATTTTCCACCCCACCCGTTGAACTGGTAATTTAGGAAATATCTATCTCCGTTTTTATCGAAAATTGTAAGAGGGAGGGTATCCCTTGCCCAAGTGTCATCAGTTGGAATATTTTCTATCTCCTCATACTCCCCCCCAAAATCCCCTATTAGATAGACTTTCTGATATTTGGAGACAACAGAAACGAAATAGCGGAACTTCTCCATCACCTCATCGAAACAGCAACCCCAATCGTGATGAGGTTGAGGGACTATAAATATAGTCCCCTGTTGCTTACTCCATTCAGGAGGATAAAAAAAGTTACTTCTCATTTCCAATTTTGAGAACACTTAAAAAGGCTTCTTGTGGTAGTTGAACTTTGCCGATAGCTTTCATTCTCTTTTTACCCTCTTTCTGTTTCTCTAATAGTTTTCGTTTTCGGGTAATATCTCCACCATAACACTTAGCGGTAACATTTTTCCCCATCGCCTTAACGGTTTCCCGGGCTATTATCTTATTTCCTAAACTGGCTTGGATAGCCACCTCGAAAAGTTGTCGCGGGACAATCTCTTTCATATGTTTTACCAAAGCTCGTCCTCGCTGTTGAGCTTTACTTCTCGGAACAATTACAGATAGAGCATCTACAACCTCCCCGGCTACTCTAATATCAAGCTTTACCAAATCTCCTCTTCTATATTCGATAGGTTCATAGTCGAAACTTGCATATCCTTTGGTTGAACTCTTTAAGACATCATAGAAATCTAGAACTATCTCATTCATAGGGATAGCATATTGGAGGAGAACCCTCTCCTCATTGATATACTCCATCTTCTCCTGCACCCCCCGCCTGTTGGTCATAAGAGTAATGATATTTCCGAGAAATTGGGTAGGAGTTAGGACAGTAGCCCTAACATAAGGCTCTTCTATATAGTCTATCTTTTGGACTGGTGGAAATTGTGAAGGGTTTTGGATTTCTATTGTAGTTCCATCGGTTAGATAAACTTTGTAAATTACAGATGGAGCAGTTGCGATAAGCTCTATCCCAAATTCTCTCTCCAACCTCTCTTTAACCACCTCCATATGGAGCATTCCTAAAAATCCAGTTCTGAATCCAAATCCTAAGGCAATAGAGGTTTCAGGTTCGAAAGAGAGAGAGCTATCATTCAACTTCAATTTTTCTAATGCTTCTCTCAAATCCTCAAATTTATCAGTTTCAATAGGATAGAGTCCTGCAAACACAAAAGGTTTAGCAGGTTGAAAATCTCCTATCGGTTCAGTTGTCGGATTTTTTCCATCTGTAATAGTATCTCCAACTCGGATAGCTGAAATATCCTTTATTCCGAGAACAACTATCCCTATCTCTCCTGTTGAAATCTTTTCAGTCTCTATTTTCCGTTTTGGGTGGGGATACATCAGTTCTAAGACTGTATGCTGGACACCTGTTCCCATAAGTTCAACTAATTGCCCTTTTCGAATCTCTCCATCAAAGACCCTAACAAGAGCCAAAGCCCCTAAATAGTTATCGAACCAACTATCATATATTAATGCTCGTGTTGGAGCTTCTCTATCTCCTTCTGGCGGTGGAACTCTATCCACAATAGCATCTAATAGCTCTTTTATCCCCTCTCCCGTCTTTGCACTTACAAAAATAGCATCTGTGCAATCAAGTCCTATACTCTTTTCAATTTCATCTACTACCCTATCAGGTTCAGCTGATGGTAAGTCAATTTTGTTCAGAACTGGAATTATTTCCAAATCGTTATCTAAGGCTATATATACATTTGCTATCGTTTGAGCCTCAACTCCCTGAGAAGCATCTACAACCAATAAAGCCCCTTCGCTTGAAGTTAGAGACTTACTCACTTCATAACTGAAATCGACATGTCCGGGGGTGTCGATGAGGTTGAGAATATAGACCTCTCCATCTTTCTCGTAGTGAAGTCGAACCGATTGAGCTTTTATAGTAATTCCCCGCTCCTGTTCTATCTCCATAGTATCCAATATCTGTTGCGACATCTCTCTATCAGTAATCGCCCCGCACTCTTGAATAATTCTATCTGCGAGTGTCGATTTTCCATGGTCAATATGGGCGATAATTGAAAAGTTTCGAATATTTTCCATTCTATCTCTCCTAAATAGGCTTGTTGTAATTATATTGATACCAGTTCTAACTGGTAAAAATCATTCCGCTATA